>NZ_JAACSD010000028.1:0-2223 GCF_009994065.1 Shewanella vesiculosa | reverse complement strand
GACGATTAGCAGCAACAATCATCCCATCGTTGTTACTCAACACAATAACAGGCTTACCACGCCAATCAGGGCGAAAGACTTGTTCTGCACTGCAATAGAAGCTATTCGCGTCAACTAGAGCAAACATCCAATTACCCCACAACAAAGGGCTTTGACGGTGGCAACGAATAGAACGTGTGACTACGCCTTCAATACTAAAATAATCGTATTCATGAATTGTGACAGGTTGGTATTGTTGATTAGAGGAATGGAGAACACGCAGCTTGGTATCTAGAATCTTGCAGACAAACTCGCCATTAAAATTGGCAACTATTACATCGCCGTTTCGACCGTCTGGTAATCTCCCCATTTTTAGCTGAGGTCAAAAGTAGAGACTTAGGCCACTAGTGCCAGTTTTTGCTTTGGTGGGACACCACCAATTGCTGTATTGGGTCTTTCATTGTTATAAAACCATAGCCATTGTGTCGCATGTTCCTGTACCTCGGCAATACTATTCCAAAGATATTGGCTCAGCCATTCGTATCGCACAGTCCGATTATAGCGTTCTACATAGGCATTCTGCTGTGGATTGCCAGGCTGAATAAATTTCAGTTCTACATTGTGTTTTTCAGCCCAGGCAGCCAGTACCGCACTTATATACTCTGGACCATTATCACTGCGTATCTGTTTTGGTTTTCCACGCCATTCGATGATTTGATCCAATGTTCTCACCACACGCTCCGCAGGTAAGGAGAAGTCGACTTCTATCGCCAAGCCTTCACGGTTGTAATCATCAATCACGTTCAATAACCTAATGCTGCGACCATCTTCCAGTTGGTCGTGCATAAAGTCCATGGACCAAAATTCATTGATTGCCTCTGGCACCGCCAATGTGTCCGGTTTATCACGCTTCAAGCGTTTCCTCGGCTTAATTCGTAGATTTAGCTCCAATTCTCGGTAAATCCTATACACCCGCTTATGGTTCCATCGGTAGCGTTTCACGTTACGTAAAAAGTAATAACATAGCCCAAACCCCCAACTCCGATGGGTTGATGTCAGTTGCTGTAACCAGTCGGCTATTGCAGCGTTTTCATCACTGAGTTTTGCCTGATAGCGATAACAGCTCTCACTGAGTCCAAACAAGGCACACGCAAATGCGATCGAAATGGCTCACCGCCTTTTGCGCCAGCTCCCGCCGCCGCGACGGCTTTACCACTTTTTTTCGATGGCCTCTTTGAGTATTTCAGCTTTGAGTCGCTCTTCGGCATACATTTTTTTGAGTCGTGAATTCTCAGCCTCTAACTCCTTCAATCGCGCCATCATAGAAGCGTCCATGCCACCGAATTTGGCGCGCCATTTGTAGAAGGTCGCAGAGCTCATGCCATGCTCACGGCAAAGCCCCGGAACTGGGGTGCCAGCTTCGGCTTGTTTAAGGATTGCTAGGATTTGGCTGTCGCTAAATTTTGATGTTTTCATGCAGAATCTCCCTGCGTATATATTACGAGAAAATTCTACTTTGAAATCTACTATTTTTAGGGGGGATTAGCCCAAACTTGTAACGTTTTATTTGATTATGTAACCAAATCAAGCTACCTTGATATCGTTACGTAATCAAGAGGTTCTAAGTATGGCAGATAAAAGTGATGCTCATAAAGGGGCGCATGGTGGTGTACGTAAAGGTGCTGGCCGCAAGACTAGATATGAAAAAACGATAGTGATGAGAGTTCCTGAACAATATAAAAATGCGATCAAAGCATTAATTCAACACATAGATGAATGCGAAAAAGTTGATCATCACTACTCACCTGTAGTTTCTAAACCTATATTTACAAGGTCGTTGCAGGGCAAGCCGCAACAAGTTACTTTTACGGTGAGTTCAGTAAAAGCAACTTGATATCGTTACAGAATCAAATGTATTTATCAAAAAAATTGTTTAGGACAATCTATGTATCAGAAAGCTTTCTATATACTTGGTGGCAAAGACTTTGATTTTAAGGATGATTCATTACTTAACATTATTCAGTTTCTCAAAATAGGTTTACCTGAAGCAATGCTGGATGAAGCAGCAAGATTAATGGGATTGAATAAAAAGCATGTAATCTTGCTGATAGGAAAAGCTTCAGGTAGCACAAGTTTAAAATTTGTTTGTCGACTATCCCCGAATCAGAGCGAACGTATGTTAATGATTATTGAAGTTTTAGCTCAAGCCGAGCAATATCACGGTAATAATGCAGCCGCTTTGAA
>NZ_JAACSD010000023.1:0-65297 GCF_009994065.1 Shewanella vesiculosa | reverse complement strand
ACCCCTGTTACCGCCGTGAAAGGGCGGTGTCCTAGGCCTCTAGACGAATGGGACACATTTGATACGTTATACTCTGTATCGAGTGAATACTCATTGATGTCTGTAGGCTAAACACCAGTGCTAGTTACCTATAATGAAGCACAAAACCCTAAGGATTCGAACCCCTGTTACCGCCGACTCTTTATAAACCAAAGTGGACGATGTCCTAAGCTCTATTTCTAGACGAATGGGACACAGTTGATACGTTATACTCTGTATCGAGTGAATACTCATTGGTGCCTGTAGGCTAAACATCAATGCTAATATCTATTTAAAGATAGTTAAGTAAGTGGTGGAGCTACACGGGATCGAACCGTGGACCTCTTCACTGCCAGCGAAGCGCTCTCCCAGCTGAGCTATAACCCCTCTTACTTAATGCTTTTGGATATGCTACTAGAAAAAACTAACATCATGTCTCAACTGCGAGGCGCATTCTATGCAGCATACCCAAAAGTGTCAACTCGTTTTTTAGGAATTTATTCTATCTGCTACAAATTCAATCGCTTTGGATATTCTTTGTGCAGATCTTTCTTTTCCGATTAAGAACAAGGTTAGATCTAACGCAGGAGACTGCCCTGCGCCTGTCACGGCAACACGTAAAGGCATACCCACTTTACCCATACCGACATCAAGTTCAGTTGCTGTCGCTTCAATAACGTGGTGAATATTCTCTACACTCCAATCATTTAGCTCAGATAATTTTTGATTAAACAATGTTAGAGGCTCTAGTGCAACGCCACGTAAATGCTTTTTAGCTTGGGCTTCATCAAAATCTGCAAAGTCTTCATAGAAGTATCGGCTTGAAGCGGCTAACTCTTTTAGCGTTTTCGCACGTTCAGATAGTGCCGTAACAATTTCAGTTAGCGCTGGGCCATTACTAGTATCAATTTTCTGATCATCCATATGCCACTGTAAATGCGATGCGACATAAACAGGATCGAGAGACTTGATATAATGTTGGTTTAGCCAAACGAGCTTATCAGTATTAAAAGCTGAAGCCGCTTTATTGATATCATCTAATTTAAACAGCGTTTTCAACTCGTCCATTGAAAATATTTCTTGATCACCATGAGACCAACCTAAGCGAACAAGATAGTTTAATAGTGCTTCAGGTAAATACCCGTCATCACGGTACTGCATAACGCCCACAGCACCATGACGCTTAGATAGCTTGGCGCCATCGTCACCTAGAATCATCGACACATGAGCATATTCAGGAATAGGTGCGCCTAATGCTTTAAGGATGTTGATTTGGCGTGGAGTATTATTGATATGATCTTCACCGCGTACAACGCAGGTGATGCCCATATCCCAGTCATCGACTACAACACAGAAATTATAAGTAGGTACGCCATCGGTACGCTTAATAATTAAGTCATCAAGCATATCGTTAGAAATTTCGATACGGCCACGAACGTGATCATCAAATATCACACTGCCTTCGATAGGGTTTTTAAAGCGAACAACAAAGGGCTCATCAGTATCAAGAGGTGCAAGGTTACGACAGCAACCGTCATATTTTTGTTGTAGACCTTGTGCAGCTTGCTCTTCACGCATGCTTTCAATACGTTCACGAGAACAATAACATTTATAGGCAGTGCCTTTATCAAGCATTTGCGCAATAATTTCATTGTAACGATCAAAACGCTTAGTCTGGTAGTAAGGGCCTTCATCCCAAGTCAAACCTAACCAGTTCATACCATCAAGAATAGCGTCACAGGCTTCTTGAGTTGAACGTTCAATATCAGTGTCTTCAATACGAAGTACAAATTCACCATTGTTAGCACGAGCGTGCAACCATGAATAAAGTGCTGTTCGAGCACCACCTACATGAAGAAAACCAGTTGGACTTGGAGCAAAACGCGTCTTGGTAGTCATAATCGGACACTAACCTATTTATAAACGTCTAAAGAAGACAAACAAAAAAATGTGACGCTATTCTAACAGTCAAACCCAGCAGTTGAAATGGCGGACATCTAAACCTAGGGTTGTTTTTGAATTTTCTTTATTATTGAGTACAATCTCTTGTTCAACAAAGCATCAAAGCGAACAATTTTAGCCCGACTGGCAATATTTTAAATAAAAAGCGTTGACAGGTTTTGCTTGCCCCCTATAATACGGCCCCACACAGCGAGGTCGATTAGCTCAGCTGGGAGAGCACCTCCCTTACAAGGAGGGGGTCACTGGTTCGAGCCCAGTATCGACCACCATATTTTTATTTATGGAACATTACTGTTAATTATATCCCAGGTCGCTTAGCTCAGCTGGGAGAGCACCTCCCTTACAAGGAGGGGGTCACTGGTTCGAGCCCAGTAGCGACCACCATATAATTTTCATAAGTTTTTGTGTGGAGTCCCAGGTCGCTTAGCTCAGCTGGGAGAGCACCTCCCTTACAAGGAGGGGGTCACTGGTTCGAGCCCAGTAGCGACCACCATATCTTTTATAGATTGATGGACTCAAAAGTAAAATATCCCAGGTCGCTTAGCTCAGCTGGGAGAGCACCTCCCTTACAAGGAGGGGGTCACTGGTTCGAGCCCAGTAGCGACCACCATATTTTACTAACAGTTATAAAAAGATAGATATCCCAGGTCGCTTAGCTCAGCTGGGAGAGCACCTCCCTTACAAGGAGGGGGTCACTGGTTCGAGCCCAGTAGCGACCACCATATCAATTTAGTTTTGCGCTATATCCCAGGTCGCTTAGCTCAGCTGGGAGAGCACCTCCCTTACAAGGAGGGGGTCACTGGTTCGAGCCCAGTAGCGACCACCATCTAGCTTCATCATCAATATCAAACATCATCAAACATCATCAAACACCATCAAAAATAATCCCAACCTAATTAAACAAAAGATCATGATTTTTTGATTTCCATTATCATATCTGTTCATTTTTGCTGTTGGTCTAATCGCGAATATAGCTGTTTATGTTGAATCCTATTGTTTATACCACAATAAAAAACCACTCATTGTGTGAGTGGCTTTTGCAGTAGAGGTGAGTTACAAACTATCTCGGGTAGGTTTTAATCTAAACCCAAAAAACCACCGGTTTGGTGAGCCCAAAGCTGTGCATATATGCCTTTAGCGTCAATGAGTTCTTGGTGGGTTCCTTGCTCAACAATACAGCCTTTATCTAATACAATTAGCCTATCCATAGCTGCAATCGTCGACAGTCGATGCGCTATCGCTATCACTGTTTTGCCTTCCATTAATTCATACAATGATTCTTGAATCGCGGCTTCAACTTCAGAGTCGAGCGCTGATGTTGCTTCATCAAGTAATAAAATGGGTGCATTCTTTAGTAATACTCTTGCAATGGCAATGCGTTGGCGTTGGCCACCAGATAGCTTGACTCCGCGCTCACCAACTTGGGCATCGAGTCCTTTGTTACCAAATGGGTCAGTTAAATTATCAATAAACTCCGCTGCTTGTGCTTGAGTGATAGCAGCTACTAGTTGCTCGTCACTGGCATGTGGATCGCCGTACAAAATGTTTTCACGAATTGAGCGATGCAGCAAAGATGTGTCCTGAGTAACCATACCAATGTTTGCCCGTAATGAGTCTTGGCTAATATCTGTTATAGGTTGGTCATCAATGAGTATTTGGCCTTTTTCAACATCATGAAAACGCATTAGTAAGTTTACTAACGTCGACTTTCCTGCACCAGAGCGTCCTACTAAACCGACTTTTTCGCCCGCTTTAATATTCAGGTTTAGCTGTTCAATGACTCCTGCTTTTTCGCCATAATGAAAACTCACTTGGTTAAAATCGATTTTACCCTGATCAACAGTAATGTCTTTGGCGTTGGGTTTATCTTGAATCGCAATCGGTTTCGATAAAGTATTCATTCCATCGGTAACGGTACCAATGTTTTCAAATAGCGAACTGATTTCCCACATGATCCACTGTGACATACCATTTAAACGAAGGGCTAAACTTACAGCAATGGCAATTGCGCCAACCGTAATCGCATTGTCAGCCCATAACCAAATAGATACCGCAGCGATAGTAAACGCCAACACGTAATTAATGATTTGTACTAAGACATTAATGATCGTTACCAGGCGCATTTGGCCATAAACAGTTTTTAAGAAATGTGTCATGCTGTCTTGCGCATAGTCAGCTTCTTGGGTGGTATGTGAGAACAGCTTTACGGTAGAAATATTGGTATAACTGTCAACAATACGTCCGGTCATGGTTGAACGAGCATCGGCTTGCTCTGTGGATATCGCCTTTAACTTTGGCACTAATTTCCACTGAATTAAGACGTAAGCAGCCAACCATACCAGCATCGGCAGCATCAGGCGCACATCAGCAGCGGCAATCATCACCAGCATCGAGGTGAAATAAACCAAGATATACATGAGAACGTCGAGTAATTTCATCACCGTTTCACGGACCGCAAGCGATGTTTGCATAACCTTAGTTGCTATTCGTCCGGCAAAGTCATCTTGATAAAATGAGATGCTTTGCTTGAGCAAATAGCGATGTGCTTGCCAGCGAATCGCCATAGGGTAGTTGCCCAATAGTGTTTGATGCACGATAGACGCATGCAGCCAGACAATCAGCGGAATAACCACTAACACAAGCACCGACATGATAATTAATGTTGTACCTTCATCTTGCCATAAGGTTTGCGGGTTTTTGGTCACTAACCAATCGACTAGTTTGCCCATAAACCCAAAGAGCGAGACTTCCAACATCGCCAATATGGCCGTTAGCACCGACATCACAATTAAAGGTAACCCAAATCCGCGGGTATAATGGCGGCAAAATGCATACAGGGTATTGGGGGGCTGGGTCGGCTCTTCTTGTGGCAGTGCTTGGGTCAATGATTCAAAAAATTTAAACATCTAATGCTCTAACGTCATGGTGAAAATTCTGCTGACTAGGATAACGTAAATCTACCAAATGTAATCGGTTAAATTGTTACATTATACGAAACGATTGAGTTCCGTTTTCCGCTAGTCGTGGTTGTTGTGTTTAGGTAAGATAATTACTCAAATACGCAGTGCACTGAAAAAGGTTCAGTTTTTCTATTGCGCTTGACTAAAGTTAACGAGGCTAACGGAATTAATGGTACAGATTAACAGCGATTGCAATATTACAGCTCAGATCTGCCAACAGGCGAGATTGAGTCGTGATGCACGCTTTGATGGTCAATTTTTTACTGGGGTACTTACCACCGGGATCTATTGCCGCTCAATCTGTCCCGCCCCAGCGCCCTATGAAAAAAATGTTCGTTACTTTGATTCTGCTATAAAAGCGGCGAATGCAGGGCTCCGGCCTTGCCTGAGATGTCGACCAGATAGTGCTCCAAGCTCCTTTGCGTGGTTAGGCACTCAAACAACATTAATGCGAGCCATCAAGTTAATTGAACAAGGCTTTTTAAGTGGCGACAACGCTGGAACTGTCGAATCATTGGCACAAAAGCTCGGCATTAGCAGTCGCTACCTACATAAACTCTTTAATCAAGGAATGGGGACATCGCCTAAACGCTTTGCGTTATATCAGCAGTTGATGTTTGCTAAACAGTTATTACACCAAACACAATTATCAATGACTGAAGTTGCTATGGCTGCAGGTTTTAATAGCATCAGGCGGTTTAATGAATTTTTTAAACAACAGTTACTGTTAACCCCGAGTGATTTGCGCCAAAAAAGCCGAGGTTCAACGGACGACACTCATTCTTATAACGATAACCAAGTGAGAACTTACATTAAACCAATAACATTAGCATTATCTTACCGACCGCCTCTGAGTTGGAGTAAAATGTTAGCTTTTTATGCATTTCGTCAGGTCGACAATATGGAAGTTATTGACGATGAGTTAGGTCGTTATGGTCGAACATTTTCATTTGATGGGGTTGACGGTTTTTTTTATGTTTCGCCTAATATCGATAAACCCCAGCTGGATGTGAGTATTTACTTACTAGATGCTAACGATATTAAATCATTACATCATATTGTATTGCAATTACGACGTATGTTCGATTTAGATGCTGACATGGTCGTTATTCGCCAAGCATTGTTACCCATTATTACATTAGGAGCTCAAATTGACTCTGGCTTGCGTATTCCAGCCACGGGCAGTGTGTTTGAAGCTGCTTGTAGAGCTGTGTTAGGGCAACAAGTGAGTGTATTGCAAGCGACTAAGTTATTAAATTTACTGGTTAAGCATTATGGTACAACACTTCTCATTGATGGTAAGACTTGGCGATTATTTCCGACGCCAGAAACTATTGCTGCAGCATCATTGGATGAACTAAACATGCCTGGTGCTCGAAAATTAGCATTGAATGCATTGGGGAAATTTGTACATCAACATGCAGACTCAACACCTGACGACTGGCTTGAAGTAAAAGGTATTGGTCCGTGGACTGTCGCGTACGCTAAGATGCGCGGCTTAAGTGATCCAGATATGTTTTTGAGTTCTGATTTAGTTATCAAAAAGCGCTTGTATGCGTTACATGAACAGGCGGGTCAATCCATTGAAACACCAAAATCATATTTAAGTATTGCTGCTGATATGACAAAACAAGCATCACCTTGGGGCAGTTACTTAACCTTTCAGCTTTGGGATTACGATCCAATCGCTGCCAAAAACGGATAATTTTATGAACCATTTTACGTCGCCTAAGTGCCATGCCTTAGTTACGAGTCCTGTTGGCTTACTGTCGCTTAAAGCATCTGAGCATGGATTAACCCATTTACAGGTTGAGGATCTGGCTCAAAGGAGTTTAACGGTAAACGTTCATGCTGTAGTTGCTTTACCGCAAAGCGATATCGAGCCTGATCGCGCTATATTACTAGAGGCGCAGCGCCACATTGATGAAACTGTGATTCAGTTAGCTGAATATTTCGCTAAGACAAGGCAACAATTTGATGTGACCTTAGCGCCGAAAGGGACTGTGTTTCAACAAGAGGTTTGGCAAGCATTGAGTCAGTTGCCATTTGGAATGCGTTGCAGTTACAGTGATATCGCTAATACCATAGGTAGGCCTAAAGCGGTCAGAGCGGTAGGTGCAGCAAATGGCGCCAATCCGATAGCGATAATTGTCCCTTGCCATCGCGTGATAGGCAAGGGCGGCAAGCTAACTGGTTATGCTTATGGGCTTGAGATGAAACAGTGGTTACTCGACTTAGAAGGGATTGAACAAATTCGTTAATTTATCTGACTGCTGGGGTAAAGTACGTTAAAATGCGCGATTGATATTCATTTTTTGAGCGCATTTGATACATGACCCAAGCTTCTCTCGCGACGACTTTTGCTGAATTTGGCCTGCATACTCCATTGTTGGCAAGATTGGCTGAGCTTAATCACCTTCAGCCGACCCCTATTCAAGCTGAAACTATTCCAAGCACGCTAACTGGTAAAGATTTACTAGCAGGTGCCAATACCGGCTCGGGTAAAACAGCTGCTTTTGCGCTACCGATATTGCATCAATTAGTCAGTCGTCAAGCTGTATCATCTAAAGGAAATTTTGTTAGTGCGTTAGTTTTAGTGCCTACAAGAGAGTTAGCCAAGCAAGTTGCCGACAGCTTTAAATCCTATGCGGTTCACTTAAATGGTGACATTAAAGTGGTTGCGGCCTTTGGTGGTGTGTCTGTTAACACTCAGATGTTAGCATTGCGCGGTGGTGCTGATGTCGTGGTCGCAACACCAGGTCGTCTGCTCGATTTAGTTTCGTCTAACGCATTAAAGCTATCTCAAGTGTCAACTTTAGTGCTTGACGAAGCTGACCGTATGTTAAGCCTAGGTTTTACTGAAGAGCTTACTCAGGTGCTTGACTTACTTCCTAAGAAAAAACAGACGCTATTGTTTTCTGCCACTTTCCCTGATGAAGTTCGCCAACTAACGCAAGCGCTGCTAGTCAATCCGCTTGAGATACAATTACAAAGTGCTGAAGCAAGCACCTTAGTTCAGCGTGTCATGACGGTTAATCGTGAAAAAAAGACTGCCTTACTGGCTCATCTGCTTCAACAACATCAATGGCGTCAAGTGCTCATTTTTGTCGGCGCTAAAAATAGTTGTAATCATTTAGCTCAAAAATTAGCTAAACGTGGTATCACTGCTGAAGTCTTTCACGGAGATAAAGCGCAAGGTGCGCGAAGTCGAGTATTGGAAGGTTTTAAAGCCGGCGAGATTCAAGTGCTCATTGCAACAGACATTGCTGCCCGTGGTCTTGATATTGAAAAATTACCAGTGGTAATTAATTTTGACTTACCGCGCAGTCCAGCAGATTATATGCATCGAATTGGTCGAAGTGGACGTGCAGGAGAGGTCGGTTTAGCGTTGACCTTGCTGTCCCATGATGAGTATCATCACTTCAGTGTTATCGAGAAGAAGAATCAGATCCGCCTTGAGCGTGAACAAGTTGTTGGATTTGAGGCTGATGATGTAGTGCCCGAAAACGTGCTGGAACAACCTAAGCCAATGGCTAAGCCTGAAGGCAGTGGTAAAAAGAAACGTAAAAAGTTGTCCTCAGTTAATGTTGATATTTGGGCTAAAAAACCAGATTAGTAGTAGGTAATATGAAACATATTTTTTGGTTAGTTGATGGACAAGTTGCAGGTCGTAGTGGTCCAAACAAAGATGCATGGAACTTAGCTGAGTTACAGCAAGCGGGTTTCGGTGCAATTGCATCATTAAACAATGGTGAAGGTTGCGACACTAAGGCCATGGCAGAGTTAGGTATTCGTCATAAAGTATTTAATTTACCTGACAATATTCCACCTGAGCCTGAGGATTTAGCCATTTGTGCTGAAATACTACCTCAGGTACTCGCATTTATTCGTGAGTGTGAAGCTGATAATTTACCTGTGTTACTTCATTGTCGTTCAGGCATTAATCGTACTGAAGTGGTAATGGCTTATTACATGATGGAAAATGGTGCTGCGCCCTTACATGCCGTTAGTCAAGTGCGTAATGCCAGTGGTTTAGCGTTTGATGCTGATGGTTGGGATCAGTTTGTGTATGACGTGCTCTACGAGCTCCAATCTGCTTCAAACTAATTGAGTTAAATTTAAATATTGCATCAGGGAGACAATAGATGAGATCAATCATTGATTTCATCTATGTCTCCCTTCGTTGTTTTAAAGGGCTTAGATCAGCGTAAATATTTATGCTCATGAGTCATTTGATATATATTTTAGGCAGTTATGTCAGGTAATGCCTATAATGTGAATTGTCACACAGCATTTAGCTATTTGAAGTTTACGTTATTTTTTGAGCTGCCTTTTCCGTTGCATATAGACTAATCGTGGTGACAAGAGTATTGATAGCAATAGTCATTTGCGGCAAGCGGTTAACGTAACTTGATAACTCGGTAATATTTATCAAGAATTAATGACAAAAAATGATGTATTGAAGCGTGATCGCAATCGGCATTATATCAGTGCTGACTATTATTAGGTGAATTGCTAATTTTGTGATTTGTAATGCTATTTGTAGATAAATGACGATAAAAGCTAGTCTACATATTGCCAATAAATGCTATAGTGAAGTTGATTTCAGTCTTCAGATGAAGGGGTAATAATGAGTCCTAAAATAAGCAAAGCGAATCAATCACAGGGGCTGTTGCTTTTTAAGTTGAATCAAACACAATTATTTGCCTTGGGTACTCTAAAAATTCGTGAACTCGTACCGTATACTCCTTTAACTAAAATCCCGCATTCTCACCCTGCTATTCTTGGCGCGGCGACTATTCGTGGTATGACTATACCGGTTATTGATATGGCGGCTTCTATTGGCTATAAACCTGTGAGTGAATCTGAGCGAAAAGATTGCTACATCATCATTACCGATTGTCAGCGAATGGTCATTGGTTTTCTGGTGCGTGGCATTGATAAGATCATTGAGTGTAATTGGCGTAATATTGAGGCGCCTTCTGGCAACTTAGGCAAAAATGCCTTTTTAACTGGTGTCACTCGTTTTAATGATCAATTAGTGCAATTACTTGATGTCGAATTGTTATTATCGAAAATATTCCCTGATGATCCCATTAGTAATCGAGCAATATTAACCGATGTTCAACGTGAAAAATTATCACCATTGCGTATTTTGTTGGTGGACGATTCCAAAGTTGCCCGTAAACAATTATCCGATGCTCTGGACTCCATTAATATAGCGTATCAAGTTACCGCAGATGGCCGTGATGCATTGCAAATGATGCAGCTAGCCGCCGCAGAAAGAAAACCTATCGACTTATTGGTAAGTGATATTGAAATGCCAGGTCTAGATGGTTACGAATTAGCCTTCGAAGTTAAAAATAATCCGGCAATTGAGCATGCATATATTATTCTTCATACCTCATTATCGAGTGAAATAAGTGTTAGCCAAGCCAAGCAAGTTGGCGCAAATGAGGCATTAACGAAATTTGATGCTAAAGAGCTGATTGAAGCAATGCTTAGAGGCGCACAGGCATTACAACCAAGTTAATGGTGATATTTTTTGATATTTATTCATTTTTAACATGGTTAACAATTTTGTAGCAAGTTGTCGGTAAGCTTCAATTTAATGCTTTCTTTATGAGCGAAGCTTAAATTTTTTTACTCATTTTGTATCAATACTAGACTTATCACACACCATCCTGATATATAGCTATGAGGCTTTTACAGTGTTCAGTATATTCGCTGTTCACAAGGTAATGCTTAACTTTAATGAGGGAGTGCTATCCCTGAAAACGGAATGATTGAAGTGTGTTAATTGAGCGTGTTGAATTGATCGTACATCAATGAGTAAAACAGCAGGGTGTTTTCAGTAATAGCATTGATATTATCAATGATGTTGTCAGTATTAAAACGTATGTTTTATATCACCACATGCAGTGGGTGATAACTGTTCAGATATGATTAACATTTTGATGTTTCCCTTTCTAAAGATAAGTAAAACCTTGATCATAAAAAGCTATAAATATAATAATCATAGGTTAAGTAATGAATCAAAAAACATCACTATTCGCTCGTATCGCTCACGGTAGCCTTGTGCTTCAAATTATCAGCGGGATCATTTTGGGTGTGGTCCTGGCAAGTATTTCTACAACTGGTGCCAACAATGTGGCTTTTTTAGGCTCACTCTTTGTGGGAGCTTTAAAGGCGATTGCGCCAATACTGGTTTTTGTTTTGGTGGCATCATCTATTGCTAATCAAAAGAAAAATAGCCAAACCAATATGCGTCCGATTATTGGGCTATATCTTCTGGGAACCTTTGCTGCAGCATTAACCGCAGTGTTATTTAGTTTTGCGTTTCCAACCACTTTACTATTAACCGCCGGAATTGAAGGCTCAAATCCTCCTCAAGGCATTAGTGAAGTTATCAATACCTTATTATTTAAAATTGTCGATAATCCAGTTAATGCATTATTAACCGGTAATTATATTGGCATTTTGGTGTGGGGGGCAGGCTTAGGGATAACTATGCATCATGCCAGTGACAGTACTAAGAGAATGCTTTCTGATGTCAGTGATGCAGTGTCGAATATTGTCCGCTTTGTTATCCGTTTAGCACCTATCGGTATTTTCGGCTTAGTGGCTGCTACCTTTGCCGAAACAGGTTTTGAAGCCATAGCGGGCTATGGTCAATTACTGATGGTGTTAGTGGGATCGATGCTATTTATTGCTTTGGTGGTTAACCCTATTATTGTGTATGTCAAAATTAAACGTAATCCTTATCCATTAGTGTTTAAGTGTTTACGTGAAAGTGGGGTTACGGCATTTTTTACTCGTTCTAGTGCAGCCAATATCCCGGTAAACATGGCTTTATGTGAAGAACTTAAATTGCATAAAGACACCTATTCAGTGTCTATTCCTCTTGGTGCAACCATCAATATGGGCGGTGCAGCGATTACTATTACGGTATTAACTTTAGCTGCTGCAAATACATTGGGAATTCAAGTCGATTTTATGACGGCACTGTTATTGAGTGTTATTGCTTCTGTTTCAGCTTGTGGTGCATCAGGTGTTGCCGGTGGGTCGCTATTGTTGATTCCATTAGCATGTAGCTTATTTGGTATTTCTAATGATGTTGCGATGCAAGTGGTGGCTGTTGGCTTTATCATTGGAGTGATCCAAGACTCTGCTGAAACAGCATTGAATAGCTCTACGGATGTAATATTTACCGCTGCAGCATGTGAAGCCGCTGAAGCGAAAGAAGCTGCTCAAGCTAGTTAATGTTATGACACTAATTAAAAAATGCTGACGTCACCGCGTCAGCATTTTTTTTCGTCTAATCTGGCTTCACTCATATTATTAAAATGGATGTTGACTAAAAAAAGTCATTTCAGCTTGGCTGTAAGGGTGAGTAATTGTGAGTGACTGTGCATGCAAGTTTAAACGTTTACTGGCATTGATCGTTGCTGCATCACCATAAAATTCATCGCCTAAAATAGCATGACCAAGGGATAACATATGCACCCTAAGTTGATGAGTGCGACCCGTATGCGGCTTAAGTTCCATCAAGGTTGAGTGTGGTCTATGTTCAAGTACTTGGAAGTAGGTTAACGCAGCTTTGCCTGTGCTGGTGAGCATTTGAAATGGCGGCGAATCAGGATTTGGGCCGATAGCAAAGTTTACTTTCCCCTGCTGTTCATCGACGTGGCCAGTGACTTCTGCAATATACACTTTTTTGGCTTGGCGATTTTGAAATTGAATTTTTAAATGTGATTCGGCTTTTTTGGTTCGCGCAAAAATCATAATACCCGAGGTGTCGCAATCTAAACGATGGATCAAAATGGCTTCAGGATGGCATAGTTGCAAGCGGGTTATTGCGGTATCAAATGTGTCTGGCGAGCGTCCTGGGTTTGATAATAACCCAGAAGGTTTATTAATCACGATAATATCACGGTCTTTATAGCGAATGTCCAACCAAGGAATAGATGGCGGCTTATATGTAAAGATGTGCATGATAAGGTGTTCTCTTTGATTGAGTCTGATTCAGGTAAGATGTGTGGCACTGATGCTTATGAGTACTCAGCCATGCGCACTTATGGTGCGAATAATAACAAAATTTTGCTAATAACAAAAAATCAATTATCCAATTGATATAGAGATGTTTGGCTAAAGGTTGTTTACCAAGTCGCTAACCACAAGCGCAACGACATGCCCCAACTGCTGGTTACGCCTGAGGTGACAAAGCGAATATTGTTATTCGTATCGATGATATAAATCGCGGGTAGAGCCATTGCGCCCCATTGTTGGCTTAATGATATTGCCTGAGGTTGGTTTTGTTGATTGATCACCTCAAAACGATAATCATGCTGCTGCATAAAGGTTGTTATTTCAGCATCGGTACCTGATGCAACTGCAATAGAAACCACTTGATAATCTTGATCTGAACTGACCGAGTTAACCATAGGCGAGGTGACTTGGCATATCGGGCACCAAGTACCCCAAAAATATACCAACGTAGGTTTATTGCTGATACTCAAAGAGTTGGATTGCTGTTCCATCTCAACATATGTTGAGGTAAACAGTGATATGGGTTTATTGGTTATCGAGTGTGCTTCAATTGGGACAGCAGCACCTTTGCGCATATCTCGTTGCAAATAACTGGCAATAAAAAATAATGCTATTCCAATGAGTGTGATATCACGAAGGCTTGTAAGCCAAAATCGCTTGGATTTGAGGGTAGATTTTAGGTTGATTACCCATGATGGCATTCTTAATTCACTCCTGTTATTACTCTCTATAATGGTAAATATTCAGCAGGCGTTTTACGACTATACAATCTGCTATAGGCCATCAATTGCGGATAAAAGGTTCTAAATGCAATTTCGATGTCAACATAAATTTTATCAATATCTTTAATGGCATGGTCAAACAATTCAGGTTTTGATAATCGCTTACTTACCCCCTTAATCGCCTGGTTTAACCCTAGTCTTGTTTGATAACTACTTAACCAATCCTGCTCAATAATTTGTGGCGCTATTGCTTGTAATGTCGAAGGGAGTTCAAGTGTCGTATTGAGCTGGTGGTAGGCTTTTTGACAAAACTCATCTAGTGGCTGGTGATGGTACTCTTCCCAATAAAAGGCTAAATAATGATCAAATACAAGGTCAATCAATATGGGGGCTACCCGACGTGAGGTTTTAGGGAATAACTTGAGCAAATCGATAATAATTTCATGACTGTCAGTAATTTGGTCTATTTGACGGTGTAGCCATATTCCTTGCTGCAGATGCTTCGGATGTTGACTAATGTTACCTTTGGCGAAATCTCCCGACAAATTAGCTACTAGGTGAGTATTGCTGATGTCGGCTAAATGTAAGTGAGCTAGAAAGTTCATAAATGGTACTTCTAATTTTATTATTTTACAGTATGATACAAGCCGTTTGTAACGAACTGTTACAATTAGGCTAGAGTGTGAACTTAATCATAACGATTTATATAAAAATGTCATTGAGTATTGGACATCATTATTGTTGTGACATGCTCAAATATAACAGCCGTTAAAGGGTATATGATTAATCTTAAGGGTCAAGGATGATGAAGAGTTTGATAAAAAAGTTATTAGGTCGGTCTACAGTACCTAAGAGAAATAAAGTACACATAGATATGCGCTACGAAGAGCATTCATATAAGTCGAATCAACCATTTAATGACGCTAAGCCCAATTCGATTGATATAGATGATATTGCTACAGAGGTTATTAAACAAAAACCGACAAAAAAGTAATCAGTAAACTTGATCTTAACCGGCGCTCGCCATAGACTAGCGGCCGTTTTTACTGTTGAGATTATACCATGCGCGTTGCAGATTTTTCTTTCGAACTTCCAGATGAGCTGATTGCTCGCTATCCGACAGCACAACGCAATGCTTCGCGTTTACTCACGCTAAGTGGCGAAAACGGTCAGCTTGCCGACAAACAATTCACCGATTTACTCAATTTGATCAATCCTGGTGATTTGATGGTGTTTAATAACACTCGAGTTATTCCAGCGCGATTATTCGGGCAAAAATCTACGGGTGGGAAGCTTGAAATTCTCGTAGAACGTATGCTTGACGACAAACGTATTTTGGCCCATGTTCGCAGTTCTAAATCCCCTAAAGTTGATACTCTTATCGACTTAGATGGCGGATATCAAATGAAAATGTTGGCCCGTCATGATGCCTTGTTCGAACTTGAGCTTCTGTCTGATAAAAGTGTTTTAGCAGTGCTTGAAGATGTCGGTCATATGCCTCTGCCTCCTTATATCGACCGTCCAGATGAAGACGCTGACAAAGAGCGTTATCAAACGGTATATAACCAAACGCCAGGTGCTGTGGCTGCGCCAACGGCAGGTTTACACTTTGACGATGCCATGTTGGCTGAATTAAAAGCTAAAGGTGTCAATATTGCTTTTGTGACCTTGCATGTAGGTGCAGGTACGTTTCAACCGGTTCGAGTTGATAATATTCTTGAGCACAAAATGCATTCAGAGTGGGCTAATGTTGGCCAAGATGTCGTTGATCTCATCGCGCAAACCAAAGCCAATGGTCATCGTGTGATTGCCGTCGGAACAACGTCTGTTCGTTCGCTTGAAAGTGCAGCCAGAGCCAGTGGCGATGGCCCATTACAAGCCTTCTGTGGTGATACAGATATTTTTATTTATCCCGGTTTTCAATTTAAAATCGTTGATGCCATGGTGACCAATTTTCATTTGCCTGAGTCGACATTGATCATGCTATTAAGCGCTTTTGCTGGTTTTGATGAAGTGATGAACGCTTATCAACATGCTATTACGCAGAAATATCGCTTTTTTAGCTATGGTGATGCGATGTTTGTGACGAAAAAAGCCCCCTAAGCAACGAATTTGATTTAAAATACTCGCCCACAATAGTGGGCGTTTTTTTGATTTAATGTCTCAGTAACCTTGAAGCATTAAGATTTGCCCTCATTACTATAGAAACTAAACGAGTCAGACTGTTTATCTGGCAAGGTGATTTATGAAATTTGAATTAGATACAACAGATGGTCGTGCACGTCGCGGACGTCTTATTTTTGATCGTGGCACCGTAGAAACGCCAGCATTTATGCCAGTGGGAACATACGGTACCGTAAAAGGGATGACGCCGGAAGAAGTGCGCGCGACGGGTGCCGATATTTTATTGGGTAACACCTTCCATTTATGGCTGCGTCCAGGTGAAGAAATCATGCGCAAGCATGGTGACTTGCACGATTTTATGAATTGGCAGCGTCCAATTCTAACGGACTCAGGCGGATTCCAAGTGTTCAGCTTAGGTGACATCCGTAAAATAACCGAAGAAGGTGTGCATTTTCGTTCACCGATTAACGGTGAAAAGATTTTCTTAGACCCAGAAAAATCAATGCAAATTCAGGATTCTTTGGGTTCTGACGTGGTGATGATTTTTGATGAATGTACTCCATATCCAGCAACTCATGACGAAGCGCGTAAATCGATGCAAATGTCATTGCGTTGGGCAAAACGCTCGCGAGATGAGTTTGACCGCTTAGAAAATCCAAACTCTTTGTTTGGTATTATTCAAGGTGGAGTATTTGAAGACTTACGTGACGAGAGTATAAAGGGTCTTTTAGATATTGGATTTGATGGCTATGCCGTTGGTGGTTTAGCCGTGGGCGAGCCTAAAGCTGACATGCACCGCATTTTAGAGCATGTTTGTCCGCAGATCCCTGCTGACAAACCTCGCTACTTGATGGGCGTAGGTAAACCTGAAGACTTAGTTGAGGGCGTGCGTCGCGGTGTGGATATGTTCGATTGTGTTATGCCAACGCGTAATGCCCGTAATGGTCATTTATTTACCAGTGAAGGTGTGATTAAAATCCGCAATGCGCGTCATCGCGATGATACATCAACATTAGATCCTAAGTGTGATTGTTACACCTGTAAAAACTATTCACGTGCATATTTATACCATTTAGATCGTTGTAATGAAATTTTAGGTGCGCGTTTAAACACCATCCATAATTTACGATATTATCAAATGTTGATGGAAGGTTTGCGTGGCGCAATTGAGACAGGTACATTAGACACCTTTGTTAAGGAGTTCTACACCAGTTTCGGTCGTGAAGTACCTGAATTAACCGTTTAATTTTAGCTAATAAGAAGAGAGAACTATGTTTATTTCAAATGCATATGCAAACCCAATCAGTGGCGCTGCCGGTGGCGAAACCATGCAGTTAATTTTCATGCTAGTCATGTTTGGATTAATTTTTTACTTCATGATTTTCCGTCCGCAGTCAAAGCGTGTTAAAGAACACAAAAACTTAATGGCCTCTATTTCAAAAGGTGATGAAGTATTAACCAGTGGTGGCATTCTAGGCAAAGTAACCAAAATCGGTGAAGAAAGTGATTATGTGTTATTAGCTATTAACGATAACAACCAAATCACGATCAAAAAGGATTATATTGCAGCGGTATTGCCTAAAGGTTCTATCCAGTCGTTATAAAGCCAAGAGGGCTATGGTGTGTTAAATAAATACCCAATGTGGAAAAATATCATGGTGATGCTCATCATCGCCATTGGTAGTTTTTATGCAATACCAAATTTGTTTGGTGAAGATCATGCAGTACAGATCGTCGCAACCCGCGGCGCTGAAGTCACTGCATCGACTCAAACGACTGTGGTTGATTTATTAGAGAGTCAGGGTATTGCGGTAAAGCGTGCCGAGCTTGAAAATGGTCAGTTATTAGTTCGTGTGCAAAATCCTGAGCAGCAGCTGTTGGCAAAAGAGTCTATTGCTGAACTGCTTGGCCAGAAATATACCGTTGCATTGAACTTAGCACCGGCAACCCCAAAATGGCTTGAAGCTGTTGGTGGTTCGCCGATGAAATTAGGTTTAGATTTGCGTGGCGGTGTTCACTTCTTAATGGAAGTGGATATGGGCGAAGCAATCCGTAAAATGGAAGAAGCTAAAATAGCTGATTTCAGAAGCCAACTTCGTGAAGAGAAAATTCGTTACGCAGGTATTCGTAAAACCCCAAAAGGGATTGCGATTAAGTTTCGTGACGCTGCAACTGTTGACCAAGCTGAGACATATTTAAAAACCCGCAGTAAAGACATGACCTATACCGATGCGAGCAGCGGTAATGAGTTTATGCTGCTTGCTACTATGAGTGATGCTTATCTTAAACAGATTAAGGAAGAAGCACTTCAGCAAAACATTACCACTATCCGTAACCGTGTTAACGAGCTTGGTGTTGCTGAGCCAGTAGTTCAACGTCAAGGCGCTGAGCGCATTATTGTTGAATTACCAGGTGTGCAAGATACCGCGCGTGCAAAAGAGATTTTAGGTGCAACAGCATCGATTGAATTTCGTATGGTTGACGACAAAGCTGATGTGAGTGCAGCGGCAAGTGGCCGTGTACCTGCTGGTGCAGAAGTGTACCAACGTCGTGAAGGTGGGATTGCCGTATTGAAGAAAGAAGTGATGTTAACTGGTGATCATATTACTGGTGCGCAACCAACTTTCGATGAATATAGCCGTCCACAGGTTGCGATTAATCTAGACGCTAAAGGCGGCTCGATTTTCTCAAACGTCACCAAAGACAATATCGGTAAACCAATGGCAACATTGTTTATTGAATATAAAGACAGTGGTACACGTAATCCTGATGGCACAGTGAAAATGACTCGTATTGAAGAGGTCATTTCAGTTGCTACCATTCAAGCGCGTTTAGGTCGTAATTTTGTGATTACGGGTCTTGAACACACTGAAGCACAAAGTTTAGCGTTATTGCTTCGTGCTGGTGCCTTAATTGCGCCTGTGACTATCGTAGAAGAAAGAACTATTGGCCCAAGCTTAGGTGCAGAAAACATCCAAAATGGTGTTCAAGCAATGATTTGGGGTATGGTTGTTGTACTTGTATTCATGATGGTTTACTACCGTGCATTTGGCTTTATTGCCAACCTTGCATTATTGGCGAACTTAATCATGGTTGTTGGTGTGATGTCGATGATCCCAGGTGCGGTATTAACCCTACCAGGTATTGCTGGCATGGTATTAACTGTGGGTATGGCGGTAGACGGAAACGTGCTGATTTTTGAGCGTATTCGTGAAGAACTTCTTGGCGGTCGTAGCGTTCAACAAGCCATCCATGAAGGTTATGGTAATGCATTTTCAACCATTGCAGATGCCAACATCACTACCTTTATGACAGCATTAATTTTATTCGCTGTTGGTACCGGAGCGGTGAAAGGCTTTGCTGTTACCTTAATGATAGGTATCGCGACTTCTATGTTTACTGCCATCGTAGGCACACGTTCAATCGTGAATGCGGTTTGGGGTGGTAAGCGCGTTAAGTCATTGTCTATCTAAGGGAGACGTTGAATATGTTACAGATATTTTCAGTAAAGAACACAGTCGACTTTCTTCGTCATGCTAAAATCATCAGTATTATGTCGATGCTTCTGGTTATTGCCTCACTAGGGTCGCTTGCAACTCAAGGCATTAACTGGGGTTTGGACTTCACTGGCGGCACGGTAGTCGAAATGGAGTTTTCAGCTCCTGTCGACTTGAACGCTTTGCGCGGCACTATGACTTCAGCGGAAGCTGAAGGTGCAGTAGTACAGAACTTTGGTTCAAGCCGCGATATATTGGTGCGTTTACCAGTCAGAAATGAGCTAAAAAGTGATGTCCAGGTTGCCGCGGTATTAGCCGCAGCGCAATCAATTGATGCGGGCGTGATTCAAAAGCGAGTTGAGTTTGTTGGTCCTCAGGTAGGTAAAGAGTTAGCAGAGCAAGGTGGCTTAGCGGTTATTGTTGCCCTAATCTGTATTCTTATCTATGTGTCATTTCGTTTTGAGTGGCGTTTAGCAGCAGGTTCTGTTGCGGCGTTAGCCCATGACGTTATTGTTACTTTAGGGGTGTTTTCGGTATTACAGCTTGAATTTGACTTGACCGTATTGGCAGGTTTGTTGACAGTTGTGGGTTACTCACTTAACGATACTATCGTGGTGTATGACCGTATCCGTGAAAACTTCCTCAAAATGCGTAAAGGCACACCTGAAGAGATTGTGAATACCTCAATCACCCAGACCATGAGCCGTACCGTTATTACTACGGGTACCACATTAATTACCGTTATTGCGCTGTTCTTAAAAGGTGGCACGATGATCCATGGCTTTGCAACTGCATTGCTATTAGGTATTTTTGTCGGTACATATTCATCAATTTACGTGGCAAGTTACTTAGCCGTTAAATTGGGTATTAACCGTGAGCACATGTTACCTGTAGAGATTGAAAAAGAAGGTGCTGACCAGCCTTCAATGATGCCTTAATATGCATTGTTAATTATTTAATCGCTAACAATAAACCCCAGCTTGCTGGGGTTTATTGTTTATGGAAGGTGACTCTTTTGAGATGTTAAATGTGTTTTACAGGCCACCAACAAGGTTTTGTACCACAGGGTTTGCGGATCGATTATTAGCGCTTCCCATCCGTCGCTACCGAGGATTTCAACGCCGGTAAAAACCAATCTTGTTTGTATGAGGTTTGCTGATACTCTAAATGTGCCGATATCAGTATCTAAACGAGAAATAGTTATTTTATTCATGTTGTAGAGTGATGATGTAATCAGCTTGACCATTTTCGGTTGAAGTAAATTCGCCGTGACCAATATATAGCAGCAGGTTATCGGTCCCTGAATCAGCGATTACGTTAAATTGGCTCTGTGCCACGCCTTGTGAGAATACGCCATTATGTTGCAGAACTATGCTGCCTGCTATCTCTGGCGTATCAATGGTTAAGTGTTCTATGCCAACAAATACAGCCGAACCTTCTTTTTGATATGACATAATATAGCGGATTTGCGCAGAACCACTGACGTCACCAGAATATGTTTGGCTAATTTCTGCTATGGTTTGTTTGCTGTCGTTGTGGTGTTCTGCATAAGTCGATTCATTCCAGGTGGTGATTTGAAATACACCTTTTAAGACTATTTTTGTCATGTAGAGTCCCGTTTTTGATGTTATAGAGTGCAATGACCCATGTAGCATTAAGATAATCATTGTTTGTTATAAATGTCCAATTTATAAACAATACTCGACAGATTTTGGCTTAGGCAGTAGGATGACATAAATTTGCCAGCAAGAGCAATGACATAGGATCTCGCATGGAACAACGAAAAGTATTATTGGCTGGTGGTAACTTACTGCAGGCTCACACATGGAAAGGGTTACTTGAAACCAGTGGAATAGACGTTGATCTTAAAGGAGAAGCGCTTATCGGTGGTGTTGGCGGTTTGCCTATTGAAATGCAGACTGTTGAGTTATGGGTTGCAGATAGTCAGCTTGTGGCAGCACAGAGTTTATTGGATGCACTTGATATTGAAAAACCTCAATGGCAATGCGTTCAGTGCCATGAAATAAATGAAGGAAGTTTTGAGTTGTGTTGGCAATGTAGTTCGCAAAGAAGTGAAATGCATAACGAATAAACGCTTGTATAAGTTTATTTTTTTCATAAACTACAGACTAAACCACTTTGCGGTTTATGACGTATAAAGAACTCATTTATTACTGATAAGCGACTTACCTAACTTAAGGATACGCTATGCAAGCATCTCCAGCTTTCGCCCGTTTAGTTGATTCAGTTATGCCTCATGTTACCTTGCTAACGATTGAACAATATCAACAACAAGACCAGTGGCAATTAATTGATGTTCGAGAAGATAATGAGTGGCTGCAAGGGCATTTACCCAAAGCAAAACACTTGAGCCGTGGCATTATTGAGCGTGATATAGAGCATCGATTCCCTGACAAAGATACCCCATTACTCCTTTACTGCGGTGCCGGCCAACGTGCAGCATTATCGGCCTATAATTTACAGATTATGGGATACACACAAGTCGCCTCGATGATTGGTGGATACCGCGCTTGGATACAACATCAATTCCCTATCGTTGAAGACTGAGTAGATTAATGCAATATTTCCCATTATTTGTAGATACCCAAGGATTACAGGTCTTATTGGTTGGCGCAGGTGAGGTCGCTACACGTAAACTAGATCTCTTGTCTCGTACTGATGCCAATATTCATGTAATTGCGCCAGACGTCGCCAATGAGATTGAAAGCTATTATTCTCAGGGACGTATTAAACTTTCGCGCCGCGAAGTGTGCAGCGCTGATTTTGCCAATGTCGACATTATTTATTTGGCCACAGCTAATGAACAACTTAATATGGACTTTGCCGAATTAGCCACTGAGCGTGGAATTTGGGTTAATGTGGTCGATAACCCTAAGTTTTGTCGATTTATTACGCCTTCTATTGTTGACCGAGGCCGGTTAGTCGTGGCAATAAGTACTGCTGGAGCAGCCCCAGTGTTTGCGCGAACGATTCGTTCGAGACTCGAAACCATGTTACCACCATCGTTAGCACCATTATTTGATTTTGTTGCTAGCAAGCGAGAAGAAGTCCAACATAAATTATCCGCAGGTAAAGATAGACGTTTATTTTGGGAACAGTTTTTTACCACTAACCAAGATAAGTTTGATGGCTTAACTGAACAGCGTTATCTTGATGCTTTTGATCATTTGAGTGTTAAAGGCGACATTATCTTATTAACTGAGGACACTCCGATGCATTTGTTGCCTATAGCCGCAATGCCTTTGCTACAGACATTAGATGTGGTTTACAGTGATAACCCGCTCGATGGCGAGATTAATGAACTATTAAGGCGCGATGCCAGCAGAGAAAAGGTACCGTTATTAAGTGATATTACTCATCAATATGAGCATGGTAGTCGTATTCTAATTGTGTCTTCATTGGCTAAAGTCAGTCAGCTTAGCGCACATTTCCCGATGGCAAAACATCTTCGTCCAGGCGCAATTTAACCCGATAAGAATGATGTCCTATTATACCGAGTCTACTTTGTAGTAGACTCGGTTTTTTTATATGAGTTGGAACCCTTCATGGCCGCTAAAGCTACCGTCTTTAAAGTCTCTTTGCAGATAGCAGATATGGATCGTCATTATTATGCCGATCATCAATTTACCTTAGCCCAACACCCATCTGAGACCGACACCCGCATGATGGTTCGTTTGCTGGCATTTGCAATTAATGCATCAGAATCATTAGTGTTTAGTAAAGGTTTGTGCGTTGATGATGAAGCGGAACTTTGGGATAAAAACCTCAGTGGCGAAATTGATCTTTGGGTTGAATTTGGTCAAGCAGATGAAAAGTGGCTCAGAAAAGCGTGTGGTCGTTCAAAACGAGTCATTCTTTATACTTATGGCGGCCGAAGTGTACCTATTTGGTGGCAACAAAATCAGCAAGCATTCGCGCGTTACGATAATTTAAGCGTGATTAATTTTCCTGAAGATGCAGTTAAACAAATGGATATATTTGTTAATCGTAACATGGCGTTACAAGTAAGCCTTAGTGAAGGGCAAGTGTGGTTTTCAGATGCAAATAACAGTGTGTTAATCGAACCTGAAGTCTTAAAGTGATGGGAATTACCTAAATTTAGCGCCTAACATACTCCGAATCACAACAGTGTGAATTAAACCTTAATTTTATGAAAATTAATTAAGTTTAATCAAATGTGCCTTGTGCTAATAAAAACACAGGCAGATAATCAAGATATCTAGTAAATACCGAAAAAATATAAATAACTGATAATAATAGTTTTATTTTAACGGTAGCTGTTGATTAAGGATGTTGTTGTGAAAAAATTAGCCCTATACCCAGTAGAAAAAATTGACCAATTAACTTCACCAGAAGCCCATGAAGACATATCAGTACAGTCTTCGGCATTAAACGTGTTTACTGATTTCAAGAAAGTGACGCCTATGGTTATTGAGTCAAGTACATCGGCTGTGAATGTTGAGCACTTAATGCAAAAGTCACATGTCCGCCTTAAATTAGTCATTGACCATCACGATCAGTTTATTGGCTTAATCAGTTTTGAGTCATTACATAATCAAGAGATATTAAAACGAGTGGCCGCAGGACATCAGCGTGAACACCTCAGTGTTGCTGATTTTATGATCCCTAAAGAAGATCTTAAAGCGATCGATTTTGAAGATTTAAATTATGCTCGAATCGGTGATGTAATTGAAACATTGCAATCAGCAGGGCAACAACATTGTTTAGTGATTGATCGCGAACAACATGCTATTCGCGGAGTATTATCAGCCAATGATATTGCAAGGCGATTAAAACTTGCTGTTGATGTGAGCACACCAAACTCATTTGCCTCAATATTCAAGGTTATTGCCAATACTCAGCAGCCAGCAGTATTACAAATACCACAGCCTCACTTTTAGGTTTTCAATCAGTTAATGAGTAAAGCGTAAAAAAATAGCCACATTTCGTGGCTATTTTTGTATTGAACAAGAGGAGATTACTGGAAGCTTAAACTCCAAGTATCGATATACCCAGTATCTTGTTTGGCATTATCAACTGCTTTTAAAGTCCATACACCACTAGACTCTACACCAGCCATATTAGCTGTGTAAGTCTGGGTTAAGTTATCGGTTCCACCACCAGTATTGTTGTGCAGGACAACAGTTTGACCTGTAGGACTCACTAACTGGATTTTTAAATCACCAATATACGTGTGAATGATACCGATAGACACTGATACCGATCCTGAATCGCCAGTACGACTAACCGTGATTGGGCTAGTGATACCAGTGGTATTATTATCTGGAATCGTATAATTACCAGTATTGGTATAGCTTGCTGGACCGCCAGTATTGCCACCACTGCTTGTTGCCGCGGTATAATTAGCCACTAGGTTGACGTTACTAAATGCGCTATAACCTTGCACCATCACATAATAGGTACCCGTTTGTGGT
The DNA here is from genome assembly GCF_009994065.1 of Shewanella vesiculosa. Taxonomy (NCBI): domain Bacteria; kingdom Pseudomonadati; phylum Pseudomonadota; class Gammaproteobacteria; order Alteromonadales; family Shewanellaceae; genus Shewanella; species Shewanella vesiculosa. The sequence goes on along the minus strand of NZ_JAACSD010000023.1, from coordinate 40,509 downwards.
GTGGCAATAGGACAAGATTCTGCATTACCACTCTTCCATGGACGACAGTCGTAACTGCTGTTGGTCGGTGACGCACCATATTGTACATACAGGTCAGCATCGCCAGTACCGCCACTCATGGTAAAGGCTAAGTCTTTTGCGCCTGCAGGGACGTCTAACGAGAAATATAGCTCATCACTTTTAGCGCCAGCTAGACCGGTTTTTGCGACACCTTTTACCAGTACACTGTCACCAGTACCAGGGCCTGTGCCAGGATCGGTTGGACCAGTACATGATTCGTCTAAGTAGGCCTTTGCTGCAACGGCATTAATCATCCCATAACCGGTTTGGTTATCACGTCCCGCAACACTTAAGTCATCAGCTGTTGCATTAAGTGCTGCACGCACTTGGCTTGCACTACATTCAGGGTGGTAACTCCACACTAATGTAGCAACCCCTGACACATGCGGTGTGGCCATAGAGGTACCATTATAATATTCGTAATCTTGGTTACCTTGATTACTCACTGTCGTTGATTGTCCCAACTTAGCTTTAAGTGCAAGCCCTGTTGCTCTATCTACTGACACTGAAGGAACCGTAATATCACTGTTGGCATCAACTAAGAATGGGTTTTGTAGGCCAGGTAGGGCACTATTACTGTACACAATAATACCTTTAGCGCCTGCAGTTTTACATGCTTTAGTTGAGTTGATTTCAGGGTAGCTTGAACCTTGGTTGCCTACGCGCTCAACAAGACAAATCTTATTCGCCATATTGCCACATGAAAAACTGGTTCCATTGACGGTACACTCTGCTAAGGCTCCGGTTGCACTTGCATTGATAGGGGCAGGAGCATAACTGGTTCCTGATGGAGTCAGACGATTGTGCGGTACTACGCCATTGCTAAAATAGGACTGACCACCAATAGTGATATCTGCTAAACGTCCTTCACCAACGGTAACGGTTGACAGAATTGCTTCACCAGGACCTGAAATTTCAACTTGATCCGTGTACTGTGAAAATGCTGCATGATCAAGGTTACTGTCAACGGCGGCCACTGACATCACACTGTCATATGAAGCAGGGTAGCTATAACTGCTGTCACCAGCATTACCAGCAGCTGCAATTAATAATACGCCATTATTGTAGTGAGTATTTAATGCATTACGCTCGGTTGTGGTTGAACCACTGCCACCCAAGCTCATTGTGACGACATTTGCACCACCTGAATTAACACAAGTGTCGATAGCGGCTACTAATGATGATGAGTAGCCCCATCCTGCTTCGTTAAACACTTTTACGATATGAATATTGGCGTTTTGGTTAGGCATAACCCCGACCACACCTTCATTGTTTGCAATGGCAGCAATAGTACCTGCGACATGAGTACCATGAGCATTATTATTACCCGGTTGATACCAGTTGCCCGTTCCGGAATTATTGGTTCCGGTGACGTTGTTTGCATTTAAATCGTTATGACTACGATCGTAACCAGAGTCAATAATACAGATAGTGCGATTACCCGCTTGGCTGTCGCTTAGTACAGTTGCACCAACAAAGGTTTGTCCCCAAGGAGTTGTCTCGGCAAGCAATCTACGTGGTAAATCTTCTTCAACATATTCAACGTCTTGACGTAAACGCAATGCTTTGATTGATGGCGAGTCGAGTTTTACAGAATAACTATTGCTTCGACCAACACGCTTCATTTCTCGCGCTTTTACACTGTTCAAAGCACGAAATTGACTGAATACTTCGTTTGAGCGAGGCTGATAAGACATACTATTTGTTTCAGGTTGTACGCCCACATTTTGCGTTACAGAACTGCTGCTTAACGTTTGTGCCGCATTATCATTCTTAAATTTAACGATATAACGTTTAGGTAACGGAGATTGTTGATCAATTTGTTGGTTAGTAGCAGAAAGCTGTAAAGGGGATGGGGCAGCATTGACTTGAGTTGAAATAGCCAAAGCAAGAGCGGTCATGCTAAGCACGACCGCTGAGTTTTTATTCTTTTTCATATTATCTTCCATGTTAATCAGAGTTAAATAACGTCTTTTATAATTATGTTTACCGATAAGCTTATTTTGCCTATCTATTTAAAAGGTAATCATATTTTCACCAAATGTAAATAACTTGTTAACCTTGACTTTGGTAATACAAGTACTTTTTATGATATTTTCGTGAATTATTATGTAACATTTGTGAATTTAAAATTTATTAAGCAGTATTTTGATAAAAGTTATCTGTATAACTTTTATCAAGTTACCTAGATGTAAGCGCTTAACCGAGAAATGAATAAGTGAAGTTGTTAATGCTAATAAATAATTAACTTAAATACAGTGTAAATGATAGTTTACGATTTTTGGTGTTATTGAAATAATAACAGTGGTTTACTCTGTAGTGCTGGTGATGAGTAGGATGCTATTGAAGCATAATATTAAGCCACAGGATTAGCTCTGTGGCTTAATTTATTGCTGATATTATCGTGCAGATATTAAACTGTTAAAACCACCTGCATTATAGGTGTTGCTGTATCCTTGTTTAACGAGTGATTTTTGTGCCATATCACTGCGATTACCGCTGCGACAATAAAGCACTATTTCAGTGTCTTTAGTGATATTGAGCTTTGCTAACTCGGGTACGATATTATTGAATGGGATATTCATAGCACCGTCAATATGTCCTTCTGCAAACTCTTCAGCAGTACGCACATCAATCAACATGACGCCACGGTCGATCTTCTCCCATGCAACGCTGGGCTCTTGCTCTGCCGCCCAAGTCGGCATGAGTGATGCTGCTAATATCACTAATAGCGCCAATACCGATTGAATAGACAACAGCATAGATTTCTTAAACACGATAAATTCCTTGTTATTTATTTAAGGCTATTTCCGCTGCAGTTTTGATGCCTAATTTTTTCATTACCATCGCCGCAGGACAAAAGCCTGTGAATGCACTCTGAAATAGATTAGCGCCTACAAACACCGTTAGCCAGACAAAGTGTGGACTGACAGTTGCGGTTAACACTATCGATAATAAAACCATGAAGCCTGCAAAGGCCATAATACTTCTTTCTAATGACATGTTTAGATCCTTATTGGGCGTTGCCCAGTTAACGAATAATCTTGTTACTTAGCTGTGATAATGTGTTTATTTTTCATAACCGAATAATACAATACTGGGATTACTACCAAGGTTAAAATGGTCGAGATAAAAATACCAAAAATTAAACTAATAGCTAAACCATTAAAAATAGGGTCGTCAATAATAAATAATGCGCCAATTATTGCCGCTAATGCTGTCAACATAATCGGTTTGGCACGCACAGCTCCAGAATGGATAACGGCTTGTTCTAATGGTATTCCAGCAGCTGTTTGCTGATTAATAAAATCGACCAGCAAGATAGAGTTTCGAACAATAATACCTGCTAGCGCAATCATGCCTATCATCGATGGGGCCGTGAATTGAGCACCCAATAAAGCGTGTCCTGGCATCACGCCAATGATGGTTAATGGTATTGGCGCCATAATGACTAACGGCACCACATATGATTTAAATTGCCCCACAACTAACAAGTAAATTGCAATCATTCCAACAGCATAAGCAATACCCATATCGCGGAAAGTTTCATATGTGATTTTCCATTCACCGTCCCATAAAATAGCCACGTCAGTTAATCCATCAGGTTGATTAACCAGATTTTGTTGAATTGGGTAACTTGAATCACCTTGTTCATTTTGTTGATTAATTTGGCTGACCATGTCAAACATACCGTACAGTGGGCTGCCAGTAGGGCCTGCCATATCAGCAATAACCATGATCATAGGAACCATATTTTTGTGGATAATTGGTGCATTAATAACCTGTTGTTGTACCTTGACTAACTCTGTCAATGGCACGGTTTCACCCGATTGAGTTGGTAAGCGTAATAACAACACTTGCTTGAGATCTACTTTAGATGCCTCATCAAGTTGTAATCTAATTGGCGTGGGCTGAGCTAACTGTGCTTGATACAAATAACTCACATCTTTACCATCAACGGCTGTGCTGATGGTATCAACGATACTGGCGTACGAGACTCCCAATAAGCGAGCTTTATTACGGTCAATAATTACCTGCCATTTTTGTTGCTGTGCTGGCAAATAAATATCCATATCAACAACATGTTCTGTGTCCTTGAATCGTTGTAGTAAGTCATTGGCTGCTCGTTCGCGTAGCTCAGTGTTCGGTGCATAAACCTCTGCCACAATAGGTGACCACACTGGCGGTCCGGGGGGCACTTCAACAATCTTAATATTTGCATGGTAGCGAAGACCAATTTTTTGTAATGGTTCACGTACCGATGAAGCAATGGTGTGGCTGTCGCGGTCGCGATGTTTCTTATCAACCAGATTAACCTGGATTTCACCGAGCTCTTGGCTACTGCGCAAGAAATAATGTCTTACTAAGCCGTTAAAGTTCATCGGTGCATGAGTACCTGCGTACAATTGTAAATGCTCAATTTCTTTAACCGTCGTGAGATATTGACTGAGATCTTGCAATACTCTTTGAGTTTGCTCTACTGGTGTTCCTTCAGGCATGTCGACCATCACCTGAAACTCTGACTTGTTATCAAAAGGCAGCATTTTTAATATTACCGCTTGCATTACTGGCAAGGCGACAGCAAAAGCTATCAATAGAGCTATGCCTAACGCCAAACCTTTACGGGCTTTTGGTGCATGTTCGCCAATTAAAAAAGGGCTCATTATGCGGGTAAACAAGCGTGTTAATCGATTGTCTTCTTCTACCACAATGTCAGTACTTGCAGTTGAATTAGCTGAGTTATGAGATTTTTTGTGAGGCTTTAATAACTTATTGCTCAGCCATGGCGTCATAATAAAGGCGATTAATAACGAAATGATCATTCCCATACTGGCATTTATCGGAATAGGGCTCATGTATGGGCCCATGAGTCCCGATACGAATGCCATTGGCAAAAGGGCGGCAATAACCGTAAAAGTAGCCAGTATGGTAGGTCCGCCGACTTCATCAACGGCGTGTGGGATAAGTTCGCTAATGGGTTTATCACTCATTGCCATATGTCGGTGGATATTTTCGACCACAACAATTGCGTCATCAACCAAGATGCCAATCGAGAAAATAAGCGCAAATAACGAAATACGGTTGAGGGTGAATCCCCAAGCCCAAGATGCAAATAAAGTAATAGCTAGGGTAATAATAATAGCCACACCCACCACGGCAGACTCACGAACTCCCATAGTGAATAAAACTAACAGTACCACTGCCGATGTAGCAAAAATCAATTTAAAGATAAGTGTGTTCGATTTATCCCCAGCTGTTTTACCGTAGTTACGAGAGATCGCAACATCAACATTATTGGGAATTAATACATTATCGACAGCCTTGATTTTCGCTAAAACCGCATCAGCAATATCGACAGCATTGGTGCCTGCTTGTTTGCCTATCGCAATCGTTACAGCAGGATAAGTTCCCTTGTCGGTGACATGCCAAACATGTTGTTTGGGTATATCACTTTTGAGGCTTACATCGGCAATATCAGATAAATAAACGGCATGGGGAGTTGAGCTTCTAGCCGATGTTGCATCTGGTTGATTGACTTTTATCAGTAAATTATTGACATCATCAAGCGTACGTAAAAACTGTCCAGTTTGTAGTTTTATTTCTTGATTAAACTGTGTCAAGGATCCTAGCGTAGACAGCTGGTTATTATCTTGTAAAGTGGCACTAATATCGTTGAACGTGACGCCGAAACTGCTCATTTTGACAGGATCGATACGCACATTTAACACCATTTCGTGGCCACCCTGGCTGTAAATCTCTCGCGTGCCAGGTATCCGCTTTAGTTCGGTTTCCAAGCCAGATGCCACTAAGGTAAGCTGTTCTGCGGTGATGTTTGGGTCTTTAGACCAGAGGGTTAGGCCTACAATAGGCACATCATCAATGCCTCTGGGTTTAATTAATGGCTCACCAATGCCAGCGGCATGATTAAATTTATCTCGGTTAGAGTACAGTTGATTATATAAATTAACCACGGCCTCATCACGTGGAATACCGACATCAAAAATCGCGATAATCAACGCACCATCAGGTTGAGAGAATGAATAAAGAGTATCAATCCCTTTTATTTGAGAAATGATACGTTCAGCAGGCAAGGTGACTTGATTTTCAACTTCCGTCGGCGTGGCGCCAGGATAGGGAATAAACACATCTGCAAAAGTGACATCTATTTGTGGTTCTTCTTCTTTTGGTGTAATAATTACCGCAAAAAGACCCAGTAATAAGCCTAAAATAGCCAATAATGGGGTGATAGCACTTTGTTGAAATGCCTTTGCTATTGAGCCTGAGATGCCGAGTTTATTTGGTTCGTTGGGGGTTGTCATTCGGGCTACTCCTGAGCTTTTGTTGCTGAGGAATTAATTAAATAACGTCCTGCATCAATAACAATTTCATCGCCTTCCATAAGACCTGACAGCACTTCTACAGTATTTGTTTTAGTATCTATTCGGCCAATTCGTACCTGATTTAATACTATTTTATCGTTACTTACACGATACACAGAGGTTAAGTCACTGACTTGATGAATCGCCGATAATGGCACCACCAGACTCTTTCTACTGGGAAAGGCCACGGTTACTTTGATCCATTGCCCCACGATGATATCTTCGATATCAGCGGCATTTAGATTGACTCGCACTTGATGTTGATGAGTGAGTGGATCGGCAAATTGATACACATTAATATCACCGGAAGTGATTTCATTACCATTAGGTAATTGAATCGCAACTTGTGCTTGTTGTTGAAGCTGAGCAATATCTTGTTGTGGGACTTGAAATACCGCTCTGAGGTGTTGAGTATCATAACCAGAGAACAGTGCCTGACCATAAGATATTGTTTCACCTTGCTCAACAAAACGTTGAGTCATTCGGCCACTAAAAGGCGCACTCACGACTGTGTAATTTAAGCTTTCTTTGGCTTGTATTAATTGTGCTTGAGCAGCACTCACAGCTTGTTTGCTTGATTTTGCTTTGGCTGTGGCTTCATCCATGGCGCCTTTTGATATAGCCCCTTTAGGAAATAGGGCTTTATAGCGCGCATATTGTGCTTGTGCCTCAGTGTTTAGTGCTTCTGCTTTAGCCAGTTCAGCTTCCGCTCCCGCGAACCCAGCACCTTGCTCTTTATTAGTGATTTCCAGTAAAGACGCGCCTTGTGGTACTAAATCATTAACATCAAAATGGATATTAATAATCCTTCCTGAGGTTTGGGCTGAAATCGTTGCCGCTTTAATTGCTTCAATTTTTGCATCGTATATTCGCGGTTGATTTTGTTCGGAATATGCTAATTTTAATGTATTAACATCATAGGCTTGCACTGCAAGAGGTAATGCTATTGTGGTGAGGATAACACCGAGGAATAAATAATTTGTTAACCGAGACATATGAAAAGCCTATTTTTGAGTCTATAAGAAAATTCTAATGGACTTTATGCCGTTACGCAACCGATATATTAGAATTATTTTATATATTAGATCTTAATCATATTACGGAGATAAAAAAACCGCCAATTATTGCTAAATGGCGGTTTGGATAAAAAAGGATGATACTTTTTTAGTCCGTGGTGAATGAGCTAAAAAAGGCAGTCAATACTCATGGTTAAAGAGCACTGATTAACAAGTGCTAACTAAAAGCTGTAGTTATATTGTACTGAATAATAAACAGCATTTGATCGCGTTTGTGCTGAAATTTCACTGCTATAACCAGGTATTTGAGCAAGAAGCTTACTGTCTTCTAATACGGTAACATCTTCTCCGCGCACAAAAGCGATGCCTAAATCAACGCTCGATTTTTGGCTTAAGTCGTAACTGACGCCAGCGGTATACCAAGTACGATCAGAATCAGGAATTGATAATGATGAATGCTGATTCACAACACCTTGATCCGATGCTAAACCTGCGCGCAAAGTGAGATCTCGAGTGAGATTATAAGTTGCCCCTAAGCTTAAAAACCATGAATCCTTCCAGTGGTATTCTTTTAAGTCGGCTTGGTCAACACCATTGGCACCATCTTTAACGACGATTTTGTCAAACGAGCTCCAATTGGTCCACTGAGCCGTATAATGTAGCGCGAATTTATCCGTTAGCTGGTGAAAACCGGCAAACTGAGCAATATCTGCGATAGGAATATCAATTTTATTGTATTCAGTGTACTGATAATTTACATCGCCTTTGGCGGTAAGTTTTGGGCTAATGCGGTAGCTTAAACCAAAACGATTATCTGGATTAACTTCATACACCACACCAACAATCCCACCTAAAGCCCAACCATCGGCATCAACATCCACTAAGTTGCCGATCTGTGGATTGTCGCTTTTACGTGTGAGGGTTCCGCTACCATAAACGGCATCAACACCGAAGCCAAAACTGAACTCATCATTGACGCGATAAGACATGCTCGTGTTGAAATTAACGGTAACGACTTCTGTGTTACCTAATAAATCAACTGGAGTTGGAAGTGGCACAGCATTGCCACTTATAGTCGGTGTTTTATTGGCTAAGTTGCCTAAATCAGTGCCGGTGCCATAGTTACTGAATACCGCAACTCCGAAGGCCATTTTGTCGTTAATCGGGTTGATATAATAGAAATTCGGAATAACTTTTGCGTCAGCAGCGCTGTGTTCACTGCCAAAGGCGACATCTTGACCGCCAAAATTGCCTTTTGCATCCGATACCGACACATCGATATCAGCATAAACGACACCTAAAGATAATGCGGTTTCATCAAAGAGAGCCATAGCGGCAGGGTTACGAGATAAAACTGAGGCATTGTCAGCAATAACAGCATCCCCAGCCATTGCACGACCAATACCGGTAGCTGATTGACTATTTAACTGAAAACCGGCGGCTGAGGCTTGTACACTGATTAAGCTTATTGCGGTAGCAATGAGAGTCTTGTGGAATTTATTCATTATTATGTCCATTTATTATTACCGTTTTGTTCAAAGTTTATCCGCTTCAAACATTTGACGGTCAAAATTTAGGGCATCTTAGGTAAATGTGAACTATGTAACAACTCCGACCAGATGTTAGTTATTGTTAATATTAAGTTAATTCTAGTTTTTAGTCGTGAATTAGGTGTTTGATAGCATGGCAGTATATGTGAATTTCAGCTCCATTTTCGGCGATAACGACACCCTGGTCAGCTTAAGTTAAATTTTATTCATCGTGGATGTTAAGCAACTGCTGGATTAAATTCATAGTATTAAGTTGCTCATAAATACTCAATTAGCCGTCATGGTAGGGGTTGTTTTTACAGCTTATTTATTCGTGTTGAGTTGGCAAGGTATGATAAGAAGGTAACTCAACTTCTATTAAGGAAGCTGAGTTACCAAGAAAACTTTTAATGCCATTATTGCGTTTTCAAAGACTCACGAAAAGCACTGAAATCAGCGATAGTTTTATCAGTTGGTGGTGATATTTTACTGACGATTACACCCACTAACATAGCGAAAATAAACCCTGGGACAATTTCATATAGCTCAAAAATACCGCCAGTCATTTGTTTCCAAACCACAACAGTTATAGCACCTACTAAAATCGTTGCAATTGCACCGTTGCGACTATAGCCTTGCCAAAACAGCGATAACAGCACTACTGGACCAAATGCAGCACCAAACCCGGCCCATGCATAACTGACTAGCCCTAAAACACTGCTTTCAGGATTAAGCGCAACAACTCCAGCCACTAATGCGATGGCTATAACGCCAATACGACCGACTAACATTAATTCTTTACTACTGGCTTGTGGACGCAACCATTTAAGATAAAAATCCTCGGTGATCACGCTAGAGCAGACTAACAACTGCGAATCGATAGTACTCATGATGGCAGATAAGATAGCCGCAATAAGCAAACCACCAACCCAAGGGTTAAACGCGGCATGGGCTAAATGAATAAACACGGTTTCTGAGTTTTCAAGTGGTTCGGCGGCAAAATAAAGGCTGCCGGCAATACCTGTTGCTAAGGCACCAAATAGTGACACTATCATCCAAGTCATGGCAATACGCCGAGAAAGGACTAAGTCTTTTGGGCTGCCGATAGCCATAAAACGAGACAAAATATGCGGTTGCCCAAAATAACCTAACCCCCAAGCCAGTAAAGACACAAGGCCAATAACAGTGGTGTTCTCATTAATAAACGACAACATCGCCGGGTCTATCTGTTCAAAACCTGCTTGTGTGTCTGGCTGACTAAAGATGGATACGGGCACAATAATTAAGGCTATTAACATTAAGCAGCCTTGAAAGAAGTGAGTCCAACTAACCGCAAAAAAACCGCCGACAAAGGTATAAGATACAATAATAAATGAGCCTATTAATAAGGCGACGGTATAATCGAGACCAAAGACTTTTTCAAATAATATTGCGCCGCCGACCATACCTGAGGAGGCATAAAAAGTGAAAAAGATCAGAATCGTTAATGCGGAGACTAATTTTAATAGCCCATGAGAGTCATTAAAACGGTTCTCAAAAAAGTCGGGTAAGGTTAGTGAATTATTGGCCACTTGGGTATAAATACGCAGACGCTTAGCGACAAATAGCCAATTAAGCCAAGCGCCAAACACTAATCCAAAACCAATCCATGCTTCACCCAAGCCACTTAGATACACTGCCCCTGGCAAACCCAGTAATAACCAGCCCGACATATCTGATGCACCCACACTAAGAGCGGTGACTGCGGGACCCATTTTTCGTCCGCCAAGAATATAATCATCGACAGTATCGGTTTTGCGGTAGGCCCAGTACCCAATACCCATCATTAAGGCCAAGTATCCTATAAAGGTAATGAGGATCGGTGTTTGAATATCCATATAGTTCCCAAGAGATTATTTTTATGTTCGACATGCTAGCAGAAGTTAGAGATAGTTCACACTTTGAATTATTCAAGTGTAAAAAAAATCCGCTATTCAATGAAGTAGCGGATTTTAGATTGTCACCGACAGTGTTTAAATAAAGGTATTTTCAACTTCTTTTTTGACAAACTCAAGATTAGAAGCTGGTTCTCCCACCAAGACCATATAGGCATCGGCTGTTTGAAAACTTTGACCTTTATATTGGTTATCAGCAAAAGCTTCTTCTAATACAATACGCTTCTCAATGGGCACAATGAACAAGGTGACCTTATTGCCATTCTCGTCAGCCATGACTAAATGCAATGATTTGACACCTTGAAAATCACAATATGAGGTGAAAAAAACACGCCCTGGTTGTTTGATAAACTTTGAGTCACTCAATCCATCGACACTGGCGAGTTTAAAATTAACATCATTAAAGCCAATATCCTGTTCCATGATTAATGCTTTGGTTTCATGGTGTACATGAGCTAGCGAGTTTTCGCTTAAGTTTACTGGCGTAAAACGTAATAAACTAAAACTGACTCCGACGATAAAAGCCACTGATGCAGCCACCGCCATCATGTAGCGAGTATGTTTTTTGCTTTGTTGATGTTGGCTTAATTGCTGTCGCAAAATCAATTTATCAGCTAAATCATCTGGGACACTAATATTGAGTGCTTGCATGAGTTTATGGTCAAATGCTTTTAGATCTTTGATAAATTTTGCATCATCTTCATGTTCAGCTAAATGAGTTAAAAATTCATCTGACTGATTATTGGGGTCACCGTATGCTTGGCGACGAAACTGTAGATCATCCATTTGATTGACCTCTTACCTCTGGTGCTTCGAGAGCGTCTTTTAACTGGTTTCTGGCTCTAAATAAGCGCGTCATTACCGTATTTCGATTAAGTTCAAGTATGGCGGCAATTTCATCGCCACTAAACCCGCCAATCAGCTGCAATAACAAAGGTTCTCGGTATTCAATATCGAGTTTACCAATTTGACGACGCAACCAATACTGTTCAGTGTCTTCTTCATGACTTGTGGATAATACATCCTCAAGTAAATCTTGTTCTACGTCGCTGTAGTTAAATTGTTTACGTTCAAAACGTCTGGCATTTTCACGCCTTAAAATTGTGATCAGCCATGCCTTAGCAGCTTTATCATCGTTTAACGAGTCTAAAGACCGCCACGCTCTTAAGAACGTCTCTTGGGTGATATCCTCAGCAACATGTTTATCACCACATAACCAAAAGGCGTAGCGAAATATGTCGGTATGAAGTGCCCTGACAAGGCTATCGTATCGTCGTTGTTTTGTTAGCATCTCAGATAAGACCGCGGGTTCGGACTTTTTCTTTCGCAGGGAATCGAACATTTTTTAACTTTGTTGAGTTAATAATAACTAACAGCTTAAAAAGCGGGGGGATTAATAGCAAGCTAAATAGCAGAACCTGTCTGCTATTTAGCGTTTAAATATTAGGGATTTAGTTGTTTAATTAATGATTTTTTACCTGCATCAGGTTGCCGATAAGCCAAAATGGCATCCATAAGTGATTTTTTGTCAATTGCTTGTGGATGATTACTGTATTTATCTGCTTGTAATTTATTCAGTGCCGCCGACAGTTGCTCAGATAAGCCACTGATTTGCGTTAGCGTCATAAATTTTCCTAAGCGTTCACTAAAATAGCCTTGTACTGCGGCAATAACAGCACTGCTATCGTTACGGTCACATGCATCGATAATGGCATCGAGGCCTTTTGCGGTGGTTTTAGGCTTTGTGTTTTGACTTTTATTGTCATCATCTGTGTATGGCTGTGCTCGGTTTGCCGATACCGCCTTACGCCATAATACTAAGGTGATAAGCCATAACATACCCAGAACGGCACTCAATAGTGGCCAATATCCGCGACCTTGAACTGCGCTAAAATTATCAACGGGTGGTATGTCTGTGGTTGCCGTTGAGCTGCCGATTACGTTAATTGTTCGTTCTGGTAACGTGGCAAATTGTTGTTTTTTAAGATGTGGATTCCACCAAGGTACACGGATCTCAGGTAGGGTATAGGTTCCTGGTTTTGTTGGCACAATCGCGGTAGTGATACTGTATTGCGACACGACTTGGTTGTCGCGAACAAAAGTTTGTCTTACTGGTTTTTCTGGGTAGGCTTTTAAGCCTTCAGTCAGCGGAATATCAATATCTGGTAAACTGGTGTCATCAGTATTGGATGCGATTAAACTAATTGAACGGGTAATTGGGCTACCGACTTCAAATTCACTAACATCTTCTGGCCAAGTTTCTTTTAATACTGCAATATCGCTGACTAACCATTTTCCTTTATAGCTTGGGGGAATAGGGTTGATTTGAATTACCTGCCTTTCGGCTGCAGTTTGTATTGGTCGACTTTCATTAAAACCAAACATACCTCCACGCCTAGGAGCCTCGACAATAACATCACCCGAAAAGCCGGCGCCATTAATCACCAACTCTCCAGGCAGATCAGCAATAATCCCATAAGTACGTTCAATTACTCTAAAACGGCGGCCATCGACAATTTCGCTTCCGTCTTTATCCTCACCGATTTGCTTGATTTGTGCCCCTTCAATGGCTGGAGCACTGAGCACTCCACGTTGTAATTCTACTGCAAGATACAATTTTACTTTATAGGTGATTAACTGGCCGACATAAGCATCAGAGGCACTCGTCGATATTCTCATGAATACATTTTCAGCTTTGTCGGCTGTTGTGCCTTGTGGGATCACTTTAAGATTAATCGGGTTTGAACTCACGCCTTTGATGTTAAATGCGGGAATAGTGATATTACCTAATGATTTAGGTGATAATAATATCTGCCAACGAGTTTCTTTTGTGGTGTCAAAATTAACCATTTTGGTACTGCGACCTACACTGGTTCTGCCGACAATAAAGTTTTTCAGTAATATCGAAGTGTCCAATTCGTTGGCACTGAGATCGTCGTCAGCAGTTACATCGAGTACGAAGTATTCACCTGCAACCACAGGGTTACGGTCTACAGTTGCTTGTACTTGGCTCATTGCAAATACAGGGGCTGCAATAATCAATAGCAATAAGCTAAAAAAAGTTCTAATTACCACTGTTCATTATCCTCACGTGGTTGACTGTTTTGACGACGTTTTTGATATTCAAGTTGCATTTTATTACGGATTAATACTTGGGGATCTTCATTGATAGCGCGAAGAGCCCTTTCCATGTCCGCTGGAAGTGAATCTTGATTCATCTGCGATGCTGATACCATTTCAGCTGGTTTGTCTTGCGAATTACCTTCGGAGTTTGCAAGGTCAGAAGCCTTAGCTGCGCTCATCTTCTGTTTATCATCAGTAGGCTGATCTTCATTTTTGCTCGCACTGGCTTGCATGCTAGATTCATTACTTTCAGGTGAGTCTTGCGATTGATCATTTTTGGGTGAGCCCTTGTTATCATTAGTATTTGGTGATGATTGTGGCTCTGAGCTATTTTGTTGTGAGTCATTTTTTTGCTCACCTGACGGCTGATCATTTGATGCTGATTGAGATTGTTTTTTATCTTGCTTTTGATCTTTTTCAGCTGACTTATCGCTATCAGAGGAGCTATCATTACTGTCTTTAGATTGAGTTTCAGCGCGCTGATCTTGGTTTTGCTGACTCGATTGGTCTTGCTGATCTTGCTGGTTTTTTTGTTCACCGGGCTGAGACTTATCCGGTTCTGACTGTGGTGATTTGTCTTTATTAGAAGATTGCTCAGAAGATGAGTTTTGATCATCTTTTGAGTCGGATGAGTCTTGTTGTGACTTATCCGACTCTTGTTCTGATGAGTCCTTTTTCTGTTGTTCGAGCAGTTGTTGAGCTAAGGCTAAATTCTGTTCTGCTTCGATAAAAGGTGATTGCGCGGCAATCGCTTTTTGATAACGAGTAATGGCTTCTGGGTAGTCTTTCAACTGCATCAATGCATTACCTTGGTTGAATAACCCTTGGGCAGTATTATTTTGTTCAAACTCTGCCAGTGCCTGTTGATAATTACCCGCTTTGTAATGTGCAGAGGCGCGCCATTGAGTGTCTTTAAATGTGTCAGCAGCTTGAGCAAACTCACCTTGCTGAAAGGCCGATTCGGCTTGTTGATCTTGGGTTTGCCATAAATCTTGCCACACCGACGCTTGTGCTGGTTGACTGTGAGTTAGGCCAAACGCCATTGCTGCAGACAATAGCAAAACAGGATTAAGCATAACCGTTAATAATCCTTGTCTAAAACTCATTAATATTGGGATGACTAATAACATTGCCAGATATGGCCCGAGATCTTGCCAAGTCTCACCAGCGAGTTCTGTTTCACTCGCTTTGCCGTCTGAGGCTAACCATTGTGTAAGAGTTGAAATATCGCTGCCATCTGTTTGCGCTGGCACTAGGATACCCTGATGTTGCTTTACTAGTTTTTGTAATAAACCATAATCGGTTTTAGCGACAACCACTTCATTACTGTTATCTCGCAATAACTGACCATCAGCTAAACGGATCGGGGCGCCTTGTTTACTGCCAAATGCCATAATAGATAAACGATAGCGGTCGTTGACTGCACTGGTTGCTTGATTAAATTGCTGTGCAGAAATACCATCAGTCATCACTATAATGTCGCCACTGACATGGCCACCTTGAGCTAATAGTTTCTCTGCCAGTGATAATGCTGCCGCCAAATTAGAACCTTTGGTTGGCATAATATCAGGTGATAATGTGGGTAATAAATTTAAAATGGTGCTGCTATCACGAGTTAACGGGCTGATAGTGTAAGCGTCACCAGCGTAGGCAATGAGTCCTGTTTCGCCTTCTTTGAGTTCGTTTAGTAAATCGGTAGCTCTAAATTTGGCATAAGATAAGCGATTCGGGCTTAAGTCTGTGGCATACATAGACTGCGACATGTCCATAATGAGCACTCTACCTTGCTCAGTAGCAAATACCGGCAAACTTTGTTTATTCAACGCTGGGCCGGCAAGCGCAATCACTGCAATTATCCAGCAGGCAATCAGTATCCATTTAGGTTGATGAGTTTTCTCCACGGTTTGGGTCACCAGTAACTGACTTAAATGCGGGGAGATATATTGTTTCCATGCTGATTGCTGGCTATGTCTACGCCAAAATAATGCACTTAATATCAATACTGGAATCATGCCCAATAGCCATTCAGGGCGAATGAAATGTATCATTGTTGATCCGCCTCTTTGCTAGACTTGATTTTAGGCCATAACTGATTTGGCCATTGTTGCTGCAGACTAATTAAGAAGCTGATTAGTAATGACATTAATAAAGGCCAATAAAATAATTCACTTTTTGGGCGGTAACTTAATTGATCTCGGCTTACCGGCTCTAACTTGTCTATTTCTTGATAAATGCTGTTTAACTCTTCACTGTTACGAGCTCTAAAATATCGACCTTTAGTGATGCTGGCTAATTTTTTGAGTTGCTCCTCGTCTAAATCCATTGAAGGATTAATTCGCTCTTTACCAAAAATAGTACGCCGTTCTAACATTTCTGCGCCCACGCCAATAGTGTAAATGGTGACATTACGTTTAGCCGCAATTTGGGCTGCGACTTCGGGATCAATATTGCCAGCATTATTAGAACCGTCAGTGAGGAGAATTAGTACACGGTTACTTTCATCGACTTTATCAAAACGTTTTACCGCTAAGGCAATCGCTTCACCAATAGCCGTTTGCTTGCCTACTAGGCCAATTTGCGCATCATCTAAAAACGTGGCTACAGAGCGGCGATCTAGGGTCAACGGTGCTTGTAAATAAGCATGGTCTGCAAATAATATGAGTCCGAGCCGATCTCCTTTTCGACGCTCAATAAAATCACTTAATACATGCTGAATTAACGTAAATCGATTAACCGTTTGCCCGTTTATCACCATATCTTCAATTTGCATACTGCCCGATAAATCAACCGCCATCATTAAATCACGACCTTTGGCGGGTAATTCAATCGGTTCTCCTAACCATTGTGGCCTTGCTATTGCTAATAGAAGAAAAATCCACATTAACCAATACCGTTTACGACTCACTTTTTGATTGACTGCCCTTGAGTGCGTCATCGTAGTAGCGATGCCTGGTAACTGTAAATGTCCACCGGCACTGTCTATATTAATACGCTTAATCAATAACGGCAGTGGCAGTAAGAGTAATAACCATGGCCAGTAAAATGCTAACATTTGGCCTCCTGATGTGGATTGTTGGATATTAAGGTCGCATCACTAAAAGCATGCTTATTGTTGAGCCAAGCTTGTGCTAACTGGAGTAATTGGACTTTTTCGGCTTGATCTAAGCCGCTCGCTTGGTGACGCTTAACGAGTAATTTTCCTATTTGATGTTGTTGATCTGGCGCGAGACGAGTATCTAACCAATCAAACCAAGGTTGACCATTGAGTTTAGCGAGGTGTTCTCGTGGTAGATAAGTTAATGCGGTACGCTTGAGTAAGCTATTGACTTGTGCTGCAAAGCTATCATCTTCGACATTATAACTTTGTAAGAGTGTTAGGGCTATTTTGCGTGGTGCATGATATTGATGTTGTTTATATAAACGCTTGCCCAACCAAACGGCTAAAATAATCAATACGGCTGCGATTATCCAATATCCTGGCGCAATCGGCATGGTGCTGATCGGGGCGGGTAACGCAATATCGTGCAATTGAGCTAAAGCCGATGCGTTGGCATCAATTGGCATTGGTTGTGATGGTATGTTTGGCGTGGTCATTTAACGTAAAATATCCAATTGGGCACTGAGCGGTTTAGCGGCATCAATTAATTTTGGTTGCACTTTAATCAAATTCATTAAAGCAAAAAATTGTTGTTGCTGCGCTTGTTGATTCGCTAACCAAGCCTCGTAACTTTGCCGAGTTAAGGTCAATTGTTGTTGGCCATCTCGAACGGGTAAGGCAAATTGTTTTGGTAACGCCAAGGTTCCTTGTCTTAATGGATCGGTTACCACAAATGCTCCGATATCACAGTGACGTGATAACTCAGTTAATGGTGCTAAGCATTGTTGGTTAAGATGTTGACCGTCGGTAATAATCCAGATTAGAGAACCAGGTTTTGCAATACGTTGTAAACGTTGACAGGCTTTAAACATATGGCCTGGATCAGGTGACAATTGATTAATTTGCTTTAATTGCTGCTGATGAACATCAATTAACCCCGACGTTAATTGCAAAATACCTTGGCGGCGACTTCGCGGTTTAAGTTCTAAGTGATTAGTTTCACTGGCGATTAACGCCCCAAGTCTGTCGCCATTATTGATTGCATTCCAACCTAATGTGGTCGCTAAATGGGCTATCTGGACAGATTGAAGTAATAATTGCGAGCCAAAATATGAGCTGTGGCTCAAATCTATCAACAGCAGGATAGGACGTTCGCGTTCTTCCACAAATAACTTAGTGTGCGCAACTCCGGTTCGCGCAGTTACTCGCCAGTCAATGGTTCGAACATCATCACCATTTTGGTAATGACGAACTTCAGCAAACTCCATACCGCGGCCTTTTATTTGACTGCTTCGATGGCCCGACAAGGCTGCTTTTGCCCGCGATTTATGATCGGGAAGGGCGCGCGACAAGCTTTGGCAAGCAATTAATTCTTGCTCATTTAAGCTCATACCATCACTGTAAAGGGGTAATGAGTAGGTTTGGTTCATCATAATCTAATCATGCTCAATAATAAGTGCACCTATTGCAACATCTACGGTACGGCAACTTGACTCAGAATATGATCAATCACTTGATCTGCCGTAACACCTTCAGCTTGAGCTTGATAGCTGAGTAACAAGCGGTGCCGTAAAACATTGGGCGCAACCGCTTGAATATCTTCTGGCGATACAAAGTCTCGTTCATACAGCCAAGCGCGTGCTCTTGCACAACGTTCTAATGAAATCGTGGCGCGTGGACTGACGCCATACTCGAGCCATTTTGCTAAATCTGCGCCATATCTTGCTGGTTGGCGAGTCGCCATAATAATCTCAACGATGTACTTTTCGAGTGGCTCAGCTAAATAAATATCTAATGCCTGATCTCTTGCAGCAAATACATCTGCTTGCGCAACAGGATCTATCGTTGGTAATTGGTGTGTCTTAGCCTCTTTACGGGACTGGCGTAAGATTTCGCATTCGGTTTCGGCATTGGGGTAATCGAGGTTTAAATGCATTAAAAAACGATCTAACTGTGCCTCCGGTAAGGGGTAGGTACCTTCGTTTTCGAGTGGGTTTTGGGTTGCCATGACTAAAAAAAGTGGCGGCAGAGGATAACTGTGTTTTCCTACAGTAACTTGGCCTTCAGCCATGGCTTCTAATAAAGCAGATTGTACTTTGGCAGGGGCTCGGTTAATTTCATCTGCAAGGATTAAGTTATGGAAAATGGGCCCTGCTTCAAATTCAAATGTACCGGTTTGTTGGCGATAAATATCGGTACCGGTTAAATCGGCAGGCAGCAAATCGGGCGTAAACTGAATACGATGAAACTCACCTTCGACACCGTCGCATAGTGCTTTTACGGCTCGCGTTTTTGCTAAACCTGGTGGACCTTCAACTAATAAATGACCATTTGCGATAAGTGCTATCAGCAAGTTTTCTGTTAATACGGGTTGACCTAAGACAACAGTATCTAAATAGGCGCGGAGTGAGTGAAAACGACTTAACGGCATAGTAGTACTCAATTTATTTAGTTGGCATTGGGTGTATTAAATCCTATGTTATGAATTCTATTGGTTTTTGGCTAGTAGGATTAACACAATTTAACTCTTTATGAAGTAGATAGTTGTAAACGCCTGTTTAAAACCGTTCAATAAAAAGTTAGAATCAGGTCACACTTTGATGGTCTGACCAGATTATCTGGCAACATATAAACTTACCGGCTGAGCCGAGATGAGCTAACAATAATAGAGGGTGACACATGAGTGATAGACAACAAGTAACGAATTCCCGGGGTGAACGCATTGCGATTGTTGCCGGTTTAAGAACACCATTTGCAAAACAAGCAACAGCCTTTCATGGCGTATCTGCGCTAGATATGGGCAAAATGGTGGTAAATGAGTTGCTGTCTCGCTCTGAAATTGATCCTCAATTAATTGAACAACTAGTGTATGGCCAAGTTGTACAAATGCCAGCAGCGCCAAATATAGCCCGTGAAATTGTACTGGGTACCGGAATGAATGTGTCAACTGATGCCTATTCTGTCACTCGAGCTTGTGCAACTAGTTTCCAGTCTGCGGTTAACGTCGCTGAGTCAATTATGACTGGCAACATTGAAATCGGTTTAGCGGGTGGTTCGGATTCTTCTTCTGTGTTACCGATTGGGGTATCAAAAAAGCTGGCACATGCTTTAGTCGACTTAAATAAAGCACGCACTTTTAAGCAGAAATTTGCGATTGCACGCCGTTTAGGCTTGAAAGACTTAATGCCTGTCCCGCCTGCGGTTGCTGAATATTCCACGGGTTTGTCTATGGGGCAAACCGCAGAACAAATGGCTAAGACTTATAGCATCAGTCGTGCCGATCAAGATGCATTAGCGCATCGTTCACATACATTAGCCACTGACACCTGGAATTCTGGCGTGCTTCAACAAGAGGTGATGACAGCTCATATTCCACCTTTTAAACAATTTATCGACCGCGATAATAATATTCGTGAAAACTCTGTATTAGAGTCTTACGCCAAATTGCGTCCCGCATTTGATCGCAAGCACGGTACCGTGACTGCCGCCAACAGTACGCCATTAACTGATGGTGCTTCAGCCATTATTTTAATGAGTGAAGGTCGAGCCAAAGCTCTAGGTTATCAGCCAATTGGCTATATCAAAAGTTATGCATTTACCGCTATTGATGTTTGGCAAGATATGTTAATGGGGCCGTCTTATGCCACGCCATTAGCATTAAAACGCGCAGGAATGGAATTAGAAGATTTAACTCTCATTGAAATGCACGAAGCATTTGCGGCGCAAACATTAGCTAACATGCAAATGTTTGCTTCAAAGAAATTTGCTGCAGAGAAGTTAGGTCGTAGTCGCGCCATTGGCGAAATCGACATGAGTAAGTTTAATGTTTTGGGGGGCTCGTTGGCTTATGGCCATCCTTTTGCGGCAACCGGAACACGTTTGATTACCCAAGTGTGTCGAGAGCTTAAGCGTCGTGGTGGTGGAACTGGATTAGCGACAGCCTGTGCCGCGGGTGGTTTAGGTGTTGCAATGATTTTAGAGGTGGAGTAATGAGCATGGAAAAAACATTTAATTTAGCTCGTCGTGACGATGGTATTGCGATTTTAACAATGGATGTTCCTGGTGAAACCATGAACACCTTAAAAGAACAATTTGGCCCTGAAATTAGTGACATTTTAACCGAAATTAAAGCTGATAATAGCATTAAAGGCTTGGTGGTTATTTCTGGCAAGGCGGATTCATTTGTTGCTGGTGCTGATATCACAATGTTAGCCGCTTGCAAGAGTGAAGCTGATGCCAAAGCATTGTCACAACAAGGTCATGTGGTTTTTTCTGAGCTTGAAGGCTTATCCATTCCGGTTGTTGCCGCTATCAACGGTGCTTGTTTAGGCGGTGGTTTAGAGTTAGCGCTAGCGTGTCATTTACGTGTATGTAGCGATGATAAAAAAACCATGCTAGGTGTGCCTGAAGTACAACTAGGTTTGCTGCCTGGCGGCGGTGGTACACAGCGTTTGCCTCGATTAGTCGGAATTGCAACTGCGTTAGATATGATGCTTACTGGCAAGCAAATTCGTCCTAAACAAGCATTAAAAATGGGTTTAGTGAATGATGTTGTCCCTAACTCTATTTTGCTTGAAACTGCGATTGAGCTAGCAAAAAAAGGCAAACAAGCTGCAAAACCTGTGGTGCAATCTAAAATCAATCAGTTTTTAGAATCATCTTCATTTACTCGCGATATTATGTTTGATCAAGCTCGCAAACAGGTAATGAAGAAAACTCAGGGTAATTATCCTGCACCTGCCAAAATTATTGATTGTGTTCGCCAAGGTATGAATAAAGGCATGGTGAAAGGGCTTGAGGTTGAAGCGACCCATTTTGCTAATTTGGTGATGTCAAAAGAGTCTGCTGCATTACGTAGCTTGTTTTTTGCCACTACGGAAATGAAAAAAGAAACCGGTGCTGAAGGCGCTGTGCCACGTAAAGTTAAAAAAGTAATGGTATTAGGTGGTGGTTTGATGGGCGGTGGTATTGCCTCTGTTACGACTACTAAAGCTAAAATTCCAGCACGTGTAAAAGACATTTCAGAGCAGGGACTCAGTAACGCACTATCATATGCTTACAAGCTTTTAGATAAAGGTGTAAAACGTCGTCACATGACACCCATCGCGCGTGATAATGTCATGGCATTAATGACAACAACCACTGAATATACAGGTATTAAAGATGCAGATATCGTGGTTGAAGCGGTATTTGAAGACTTAGCGCTTAAACATAAAATGGTTCAGGATGTAGAGCGTGAATGCGGTGAAAACACCATTTTTGCATCGAACACTTCATCTTTACCTATTGGTCAGATTGCTGCAGCGGCAAGCCGTCCTGAAAATGTGATCGGTTTACATTATTTCTCTCCGGTAGAAAAAATGCCCTTAGTTGAAGTGATTGCGCATAAAACCACATCACCCGAAACCATTGCTACTACAGTGGCGTTCGCACGCAAGCAAGGAAAGACACCTATCGTAGTTCAAGATGGTGCTGGTTTTTACGTTAACCGTATTCTAGCCCTGTATATGAACGAAGCGGCACAGTTATTACTTGAAGGTCAGCGTGTTGAGCATCTAGATCGCGCGTTAGTCAAGTTTGGTTTCCCTGTGGGGCCAATGACGTTGCTCGATGAAGTGGGCATTGACGTAGGAGCTAAAATTTCGCCAATTTTAGAAAAAGAGCTCGGCGATCGTTTTAAAGCCCCCGCAGCTTTTGACAAGTTATTAGCCGATGACCGTAAAGGTCGTAAAAATGGCAAAGGTTTCTACCAATACGGGCCTAAAGCTAAAAAAGCCAAATTGGTTGATGAATCAGTTTATAAGGTACTCGATATCGCAATAGCTTCAGATAAAGAAGCAAAAGATGTTGCAGAGCGTTGTACCATTCAAATGCTTAATGAAGCCGTTCGTTGTCTGGAAGAGGGGATTATTGCCTCTGCAAGAGATGGTGACATCGGTGCGATATTCGGTATTGGCTTCCCGCCATTCTTAGGTGGCCCGTTCCGTTATATCGACACCTTAGGTGCAAGCAATTTAGTGGCAACTTTACACGGCTATCAATCACTCTACGGTGACCGTTTCGCACCGTGCGACACGTTACTCAAAATGGCCAGTGATGGAAGCCAATTTTATAAAAAGTAATAAGGCTGTTTTTATTTAGCGAATAAAAAGTTATCAAGTTGTAAAAAAGCGGCAATTGTTTGCCGCTTTTTTATTTATTCAAGGCATGCTTTTGCCTGATTTTTAATCAGATAGATGCCTCTTTAGGGTATAATACTCATTGTTGATGATGATAGCGTAAACTATTATGTAGGTGATATTCGCCATTGAGCTGTCATAGCTTGGATCTGATGGCGTTAATATTATGACTTGCGAGTCAAAGGTGGGTCGTAATGATGTGCTGGTAGGGATGAGATTTACTGAGTTATTTAATTTACTGACTTATTTGGAGTTAGCGATAATGCAGTTCAGTTGGTTATTCATGCTTGTTTTATTGAGTATTAGTAGTGGTTTTCTATTTGGTTTTGCAGCTTATAAGCATGGATTAGCAGTAAAGCGGTGGGGATGTGTTGGTTGTATACTAGGGCCACTTACTTACCCATTGTTTAGCACACACAAACGCTTAGCTGATATGAAGGTTTGGCGATATGGCCGTTATAGCATAGAAGGCTAATCTCATTTCAGTTTGTTATATCAAAATTCATATTTCAAATAACAAAAAAGGAGCTTATGCTCCTTTTTTATGGCTGATGGTTAACCATCAGTATCTTAAGAATTACTTCCACCAAGCTCTGGCTTGGATAACTTCAAGGTGATTTAAACCTTCAGGCAATTTTACTTTTTTACGAGCTGGTTTTGCTAAACCAAGTGCTATTTTTAGAGAAGTAAACATAGGGTTCTCCTTAAGCTATTTGAGTGTCTAGGACTTTAAGGCCCGGGATACTGGCTGTTTGCATGTCGAGCACCTTAAGGCCTGGGATACTGGCGGTTTGGGTGTCGAGCACTTTAAGGCCTGGGATACTGGCGGTTTGGGTGTCGAGCACTTTAAGGCCCGAATGCTGGCGGTTTGGGTGTCGAGCACTTTAAGGCCCGGAATGCTGGCGGTTTGGGTGTCGAGCACTTTAAGGCCCGGAATGCTGGCGGTTTGGGTGTCTAGCACTTTAAGGCCTGGGATACTGGCAGTTTGCATGTCCAGCACTTTAAGGCCCGGAATGCTGGCGGTTTGGGTGTCTAGCACTTTAAGGCCTGGGATGCTGGCGGTTTGGGTGTCTAGCACTTTAAGACCTGGGATGCTGGCGGTTTGGGTGTCTAGCACTTTAAGGCCCGGAATGCTGGCGGTTTGGGTGTCTAGCACTTTAAGGCCTGGGATACTGGCAGTTTGCATGTCTAGCACTTTAAGGCCAGGAATGCTGGCAGTTTGACTTTCGAGCTCATTTAGCGCGGTTACGCTAGCAAAAGATAATGCCGATAAAACTGCTACTGTAATCATTCCTTTAATCATTTTAATCTCTCTTATATTTAGTAATTCAGGCTCAGGGTTAAATAACAATATTATTTTGACAACTGAACTTGTATTTGCATTTGTTATGCCAAATATAAGAGAGAGTGATTTATTTTTTTATTTGGATTTCGTTGATGGTATCAAACTTAAGTTTATCGGCAGCAAGCATTAACTCAAAGTCAGCTTCTTTAATAGGTTTGCTATAGATATAACCTTGAATCTCTTCACAATTAAGTGCTTTTAAGATGTTTAATTGAGCCGTTTGTTCTACACCTTCACCTACCACAGTAAGTCCCATATTGTGGGCTATGGTAATAATTGAATCGACCATCTTGAGATCTCGGTCGGATTTATCAATGTCATCAACAAAAGTTTTATCAATTTTTAAGCAGTTAATCGGGAATCTTTTTAGATATGACAAAGAGGAGTAACCGGTACCAAAGTCGTCAAGTGCCAAGCTAACGCCCATTTTAGCTAATTGTTGCATCACCTTAATCGCTTGCTCTGGATTTTTAATCACAGTCCCTTCAGTGATCTCAAGTTCTAAGTGTTTAGCTGGTAATTTTGTGAGTCGTAAAATTGACTCTATTCGTTGTTGCAGATCAGGAAGAGCAAATTGCCTTGACGATAAATTGACAGCGACTCTGCCACTAAACAGGCCTGATTCGAGCCATTTTTGCGCGGCAAAGCAAGCTTTTCTTAGCACCACGTCACCAATTTCAACAATCAAACCATTTTCTTCGGCCAAAGGAATAAATTCATTCGGTCCTATTAAGCCTAATTTAGGATGATTTAATCTTACTAATGCTTCCATACCGGTGAGACGATCTTTCTTCACATCAATTTTAGGTTGGTAATAGACTTCAAATAAATCGTCTTTGAGTGCTTCTCTGATTAAGGTTTCTATTTCAAGTTGACGTAATGCGTTTTGGTTTAATGATTCTGAATAGAACTGATAGCGATTACCACCACCAGATTTTGCGTGATACATGGCGATGTCTGCTTTACGTAATAATGCTTGCTCGTTTTGCTCATCTTCAGGGTAAAGCACAATACCAATACTAATACCGAGTACGAGTGAATCATTATTAAGAATAAAAGCCGGCTTTAAACAATTAATCACTTGTGTGGCAATGGCGGCGCATGCACCTATATCAGGATGTTGATCGACGAGTAAGGCAAATTCATCTCCTCCAAGGCGATATAGGCTGGCATGTTTGGGAATGGCTAATTTAATTCGCTCTGCTACACCAATTAATAAATCATCACCAATCTGATGGCCTAAAGAATCGTTAATACGCTTAAAATTATCTAAATCAAGCACCATTAACGTATGATGAATATCTTTTTTGACTAGGTTACTCAGTGTGACTTGCAAACTAGAGCGATTAGGTAAACCGGTAAGTAAGTCATTGTTAGTCAGCTTTCTGAGTTCTTCTTCCTGTTGTTTACGACGTGTTATATCTGAGAAAACACCGACGTAATGGCTGGTTTCGCCTTGTTCATTGTAGATGGCATCAATGGTTAGCTCCATTAAGAAAAAATTGTCTTTACCTTTACTGGCTTCAATTTCGCCGCTCCAACGACCTTGTTGTTTTAGTAAGTTTCTTATTTGTTCAGAATAGCTCGCTGGATAGCGAGTGAAGTTGAGTATTTCATCGACAAATTTTTCTCTTGTTAATTCACTGAGTTCACAGCAAGCTTCATTCACTTCAACAAATTGATATTTTTCATCAAGAATAAACATCCCCTCAGAGATATTTTCAATAGCTCTTGCGAATAAACGCAATTGCTCTTCTGCTTGTTTTATATTATTGATGTCTTTAATTGTACCAGTCATACGCAAAGGTCGATCTTTTTGATCGCGCTCGACAATTTTTGCTCTATCTAAAATCCATATCCATTGCTGGTTACGTGCTTTGACTCGATATGCTATTTCAAAATGGTCTGTCAGTGCGCTAAAGTGATCATTTAACGCTTTGGTCACCCGTTCTCTATCAAGAGGGTGGATATTACTTTCTTCATCAGGATTACCCGAGCGACGACCGTATTGAGGGAAGTCTAAAGAGCCCCAGATATTCGAACGGTAAATTTTGCCACTTTCAATATCCCAGTCCCACATCTCATCGCCACTTCCCCACAGAGACAGTTTTAACCGCTCTTCGCTTTGGGCTATTTGTTTTTGGATTTGTCTACGGCGGATTGCTGACTTTATAAATAAAGAAATTATAAATAAAGTAACAATCATATATGTAAATAATGCTAATTTTGATAACCACCAAGGTGGAGTTATAGTCACTTTTAACTTTCTTTCTTCAGTTCGTTTCCCTGTTAGATTATTTTCTGCAAATAATCTAAATGTGTAATCCCCTGCCGATAAGTTTGTATACGTGACAGTGTCATTACCATTCGTAGATAACCAGTTTCTTTCTAAATCTTCTAGGTAATAAAAGAATTCATAATCATCATTTCTATCACCTAAAACATTAAACTTAATACTAAACGGGTAATCTGAATATTTTAATACAATCTCAGGAAGACTTTCTAGAGGTGATGGTAATATTTTATCGCCTAATTTTACTTTAGTGTTAAATAAAAATAAATCTTGAAGGTGAATTTTTTTTGTTTTCAAACTTTCTATATGTGAGATACTAGCAATTGGATCAATCAAGCTTATGCCATCATTGCTACCTAATAAAATCTGATTGTCAATGATTAACGACGATTGTGTATTATAATCTTCTAGCGAACCATTTTTAATCTTGAGTGTGTAAGTTTTATTATTTTTTAAATCTAGAATGCTAACTTCTCTATTCGATGTAGCTGTGAGTGTATTGTTAAGTTTAGTAATAGAATAAATTACTTTTTTCCTATCTAATACTTTTTTTATATTTGATTCTGTTTTTGTATTGATGGAGTAAATTGAGTTTCTTGTTCCAAAGTAAACTTCTTCATCATTTTTAATAATATTAAAAACAAAGTCGTCACTATATATTGTTTCTAATTTATTGTTTTTTTAATGTTATTAAACCATTCTGAGATGCGATCCATAATGTATCCTCAATTAACAATGTGTCGTAGATTGGATAGCCAGTTTTTGGAATTATCTGAGATGTTCTAAACTCTGAGTTATTTAATAAGTCTATTGTAAATATATCACCTTCAAATGTTGATATATATAACTTTTCATTAAACTCTTTTATACTGAAAATTGTACCACTGATAACCTTTTTTTCTTTCTCATTTGGTTTTAGTTTGTTTTTAAGAAATAAGCCTGAAGGTGAGCCTATCCATATAATATTATTTTTTACAAATACTGATTTTGGTCCATGAGGTATATCAGTCGCAATGTCTCTAATTAACTTAAGGTTAAGATCATAAACATGTATTGTATCAGTGTTATTTACTAAAAATATATTCTCTGAGTCCTTTGTCATAGACCAAGCCCCAGTACTATTATTGTTGATTTTTTTTATTATATTATTATCTTTAGATATTTTTATAAATCCATCAATATAATTAGAAATATAGATGTTTTTGTTTACTTTCTTTATAAAGGCTTTTTTTAGTTTTTTTGCATCAATGTTTATAGACCCTATGGGAGATGTCATTATTTCCCCATCTAAAAAGTCTATGTTTAGTATGTTATTTTCACGAATGGCTATATTGCCATCCGTGTCATAATCGATACTAGTTAAATTTAAGTTGGATATTTTTTTTAAAACTTTATCATAAAGATATAAACCATCTTCATTTGCCATTATAATTTGGTCGTCAATCAAGGATAAATCATTTGATTGATCCATTATTTCAATAATCAGTCCTGTTTTATTTTGCTTTTCAAAAACACTGCCTTCATAATTTCTTATATAGAAATTGTTTTTGAATTTAATTACTTTTTTTACTTCTTTAATTTTTTCGTTTTTTAATGAAGACATAATATTTAAAGAGGTATTGTCGTAAGATATAAATTCCTTATTTAATCCAATAAAGACTTCTCCATCTTGCTTTGATATAGACCAAATAGCTTGTTCGCCAATAAGTGTTGATATGCTATTTTTAGTAAATGATTCTGATTCTTTATCAAATTGAACAAAGCCTTTATCAGTGCCTACAAGTAAAATGCCGTTATCATCAATCAGTAAATTACGAATAAACGAACTAGGTAGTTCCCCTTTACCGCCATCGGCATAGAATTGCTTAAATTCATTACCGTCAAAACGGTTTAAGCCATTGATCGTTCCAACCCAAACGTAGCCTTCGTTATCTTCAACAATGGCCGTAACGGTGTCTTGGGATAAACCATCTACAACGCCGTAGTTAGTATAATTTAGCAGTAGATCGAAATTTGATTCTGTTTTGTCAGCTTCAATGGCTGTAGCGCCGAAGCTAAAAATAAAATAAACACATATGAAGAGTAAAATTTTAGGCATAATTTTTATACTTATTCTCTTTCGATGCCGCAAAGAAGTCGATGATTTGTCTACTTTTTCAGAAACTAAGGGCTTTGTCAAAAGCATGTTAACAAAAAAGGTCTGATTGATAGAATATTAGTCAATTATTACCATAAAATGCTTAAATAACTATTTTTTAATCAACTAGTTAACTAATACGAAAGTTTTATTTGGTATTTCGTACTATTAATTGTAGCTAAGACGATTTGTTAACATAATGGTAGCCTACTTGGTATATGACGCCTTTTAGCTAAAGACATTTGCTAAAACTGAAATTTATCAGCTTGCTGTTTAAATGTTTTTAAGTCTTCGATCATATTATCTGAACTTAAGCTTGCTTGATTGTGATGTTGATCTCCACTGTTAAATAGGACTAAACGATCACAATCTTTACTGCGCATGTGCGCGACCATAAACTTAATCAAGTCTGCTCTGGTGAGTTTTTCGACTTCCGATACGACCATTTCACGTTGATTAAATTCATAGTCTCGATTACCTAAGCTTACCCAGTAGCGTTGGCTGCGGGTTTTTAGGTTGGTATCGTGTTCCATGATTTGGCTAATCATGCCTTGCTTGGTGCTTTCCCATTGTTCATTCGTTATTTGCATCACTGCATAATTAAAGTCAGCGATGAATTCATCTATAGCTTCAAGAAGTTGCCTTGGCCCCGTAGTAGGGGACTGCACATAAAAAATTATTCCAGGGTGTCTGTTTAACGGTAAATAACCTGTTCCCACCATATAGCCCAATTGCTGTTTGGTGCGCAGTTCATGAAAAAAGGTTGATGACATCGTATGGTTTAATAAACTGAATAATGCAACACGTTCGGGAGTCGCCTTTCGGGACTGATAGTAAACAATAATCGCGCTATCTTGATGAGCAATTGTTTTCTCCCGCAGTAATGAACCTCTTTTATCCAGATTAATCAATTCGCGTGATGCTTCTGCGCTTGGTTTTGTGACTAATGATAATAAATGCTGTAAGCGCTTGCCTAGTTGCAGCGCTTCTTCAACCAGCCAGTCACCGTATACTAGGCCTTCAAGATAAATTTTTTCATAAAATACACTTACATGTTGATGTAAATCATCAAGGCTTAGCAGCGTAAGTTCTTCAGCCATTCTGGCCGGTTCAAAACTTCTTTTTTGCAGTGTCACGGTTAGGCTGGTAAATAACTGTGATATCGGTTTGGCTTGAGCAACGTTATTCCAACTACGTAATATCTGATTTTTAATCATGTTAAAGCGTTGTTCGGTAAAGTTACGCTCGCGGGCTTTATTGATGATTAGAGTGAGCAGTTTTTCTTGGTTACCAGTAAAACCGGTTAAATGCAGAGTAATACCACCTTGGTGGGGATAAATATTATAGTTAAGCCCAGCAACCTCTGCTTGGTATGTTGGTTCTGCTAGGTAATCAATTAGCATTTCAACGTACAGTCTTGTTAATGCTGCTTGTCTTGGTGTTGAGCTAGCTTGCTCTGAGTCTAGCGATAAATATAAATGCCCTTTAGGGACATTAAATTCATCATCTTTTTTATGCCAAATGCGATAACCTTCGCCTTCAGCAACAATGGTTGGTACTTGTGTATTGCTTTTGTTTGCTCGAGCTTGCGGATTGGCGACAATAAACGGATTTTTTTCAGGCAGCTTGAGCTCATCTCTAATGGAGACTAATGACCATTTTGCGATTTGCTGGGGCTGTAATGCTCTAACTTGATAAGAAGTGTTGTACCAATCAGCGTGACTATCTACTAGAGACTCTTTCGCTACTGTGAGCAAACGCATGTTGCTCACCGACATCATACCAAGCAGTTGTGTAGTTTCATCCTCGAGCATTTCATCCATGCGATAGTCACCATAGATAATGTCTTCAATATCGTAATGGTGCATGTTAATACTAAGATGACTCGCTAGATCCAAGGTTTTAATTTGTTCTTGAAACCGAAATGCCGTATCAAGTAAGTTGGCTCGTTCTTGGTAACGCCACGCTTGAATACCTTGCTGTTTAATTAACTCGATGTATTCAAAAACACAGCTAACCACTTCATCAAGTTCTATCAATCCTTTGTCGGTTAATTGTATGCTGATTGAGTAATCTTTAAAGTTGTAGCCATTAACACCACCGCCTGCAGATAAATTATTGGCTAGCCCATGTATTTTTAAATACGAAAGCAAACTTCCCGGACTTTCATTACCGAGTAAGTGGCTGATAAATGTAAGCGGTTTACGTTTATAAAATTGGTCTATCTCTGGCAGGGAAAAACTAATACTGACTCGTTTTTGATCTTTTAACGGTATTATTTGTATGTGCTTTTGTTGTTCAGCCTGTGTTATTAAAGCTTCACAAGGATAGTGTTTACTTACATTTCTATTGAGGATGTTTGAAAAGTATTGCTCAACAATGCTTTCTAGTTTGGCTATAGGGCAGGGGGCTACCACGCACAATGTCATGATATTTGCGCTGTAATGTTGTTGATAAAAAGCCAGCAGCTCATCTCTTATGCCTGCTTGTTTGCCTGCTAAGGTTGTTTGGTTACCTACAGAGAATTTTGAAAACGGATGCTTTGGGTTAACGGTTTCTTTTTGGACTTGATAAACACGGCGAATGTCATCTTTTAATTTCAAACTGAATTCAGATTCGATTGCTTGCCTTTCTCTATCAACCAGCTCTAAATCAAACTTAGGTGCAATGAAAAATTGACTAAATCTGTCTAGTGAACCTTCTAAGGCTTCAGCGTTAATACTGTAGAAAAAATTTGTTTGTTCAGTACCTGTCCATGCATTATTACTGCCGCCATGTTGATTAATGTAAGCATGATACTCGCCTGAGTCTGGATATTTTTCAGTCCCTAAAAACAACATATGTTCAAGAAAATGTGCCATACCAGGACGCTCAACCGGATCGTCAAAATGACCAACACTTACCGCCATAGAAGCAGCGGCTTGATTTGATTGCATATCTTCAACCAGCAGTACTTTGAGTTGGTTATTTAACACTCGATATTGGTACTGGCGATGATCATTTTGGCTTTTATAAACTGCTGGAAATTCAGGCAAGAGGAGGCTCCAGAAAAGATAACTTGTTATATATTGATCTTGTTATTACTTTTTAGCAAATTACCTTGGGCAGTTTTATCCTATTATCGACTAAAGTTTATCTTAATATGCTTAATTCTAGGTTTGTTGTTACGAGGATTAACGCTACAATTGGGTCATAATGAGAATAAAAATATCTTGAGAGAAGTATGCAGCTATTTTTGATGCGCCATGGTGAAGCGAGTTTGAATGCACCGTCAGACAGAGAACGAAAGTTAACTGACAATGGTCGAATTCAGACGGGCGATATGGCTAATTGGTTAGCAAGACAAGTCAGTCATTTTGACTTGGTGATTGTGAGTCCGTATTTACGATCTCAGCAAACATGGCAAAAAGTCAGTAAACACTTACCTGAACCGCGTAAGTTGCTGGTACTTGACGATGTTACTCCTTCCGGTGATGCAATAAGAGCGGTTGATCTTGTCTTGGCTTATGCCGAACAATATAAGGCAGATAATGTCTTGGTTATTGCTCATATGCCTCTTTTAGGCTTTATGGTTAGTGAGCTTGTGGCTGGTATGGAACCGCCTTTGTTTGCTACTTCTGCAGTGGCTCATATTGACAAACATGCTCAAAATGCCAGTTTCGTAGCAATGACAGCACCACATCAAGTTGTTGTGTAATGGTAATTGCGTGTTGAATAAAACCAGTTTGCAAAAAAGGTAAGTGGTTACTTACCTTTTTACTGTCCACGCTTATTTTCTCAAATTAACGTCGGTGAGGATGATCACCAATATCAATCAATACTAACAACGCTGCATCGCCGCCCCATTCTTTTGGTGCTTGGTGAAAGGCTTTTACGTTTGGATGTTGTGCTAGCCACATTGGCGTTTGTTGCTTTAAAATTCCCATTCCATAACCGTGCATTACACTGCAACATATTATGCTTTGCTTAACGCATGCTTGAATCAGCGCCGCTAATTCAAGTTTGGCTTCTGCTTGTCGCATTCCATGTAAATCTAACAATAGGTCGGGTGAATAGTCCCCGCGTCTTAAACGTTTCAATTCATGTTTATCTGTGTTGGAATTAATCCAGCGCATAGGTCCATCGACCGGCATAAGCGGCTGATATATGTCCGAAAAATAACTATCAGCATGAATCTGACGTTCTTTGGTTTCGAACTGTTTTTTGGCTTTGACTGGCTGTTTAAAGTGGTGAGTATCTTGCCGTAGCGGTTTGATATCTGCGATTAATGCACTAAACAGCGATGAGTCTGCATAATTATCGTGTTTCATAAGCGTATTGTATTGAATTCTAGGTCATCTTAATAGACATCAGTTACAATAGCGCAGAACAATTTTTAAGGAGTGTGTTTTGGATAAGATCTTTGTAGATGAAGCTGTCACTGAGTTAAGTACCATCGCTGATATGTTACGTTGGGCTGTTAGCCGTTTTAATGATGCCAATATTTATTATGGCCACGGAACGGATAATGCTTGGGATGAAGCGATTGCATTGGTTTTTCATGCTCTACACTTACCTGAAGAAATCGGCCAGCAAGTTATTTTAAGTAATTTAACCAGTAGCGAAAAACACAAAATCGTTGAGTTGATCATTCGTCGAGTTCGTGAGCGCTTACCTGTACCGTATTTAACCAATAAAGCCAATTTTGCCGGGCTTGAATTTTATGTTGATGAACGCGTGCTTGTACCGCGTTCACCGATTGCTGAAATGATTAATAATCAATTTAGCCCTTGGTTGTACAACAAGCCAGTTAATCGCATTATGGATTTGTGTACTGGCAGTGCTTGTATTGCCATTGCTTGTGCTTATGCATTTGAAGATGCAGAAGTGGACGCATTAGATATTAGTGAAGATGCGCTTGAAGTTGCTCAGATTAATATTGAATCATTGGGCGTGTTAGATCGTGTTTTCCCTATGCAATCTGATTTATTCTCGGCTATTTCTAAAGGCCCACATTACGACTTAATTGTTTCTAACCCGCCATATGTAGATGCCCAAGATATTGGTGACATGCCAGAAGAGTATCATCACGAACCTGCGATTGGATTAGCGTCTGGTAATGACGGCTTAGATTTAACCAAGCGTATCTTAGCTAATGCAGCAGATTATCTTACCGAAACCGGTTTACTGGTCGTTGAAGTAGGTAATTCAATGGTGCATTTGATTGAGCAGTATCCGGATATGCCGTTTACTTGGGTTGATTTTGAATTTGGCGGTGATGGTGTGTTTGTATTGACCCGTGATCAGCTAGTTGAAAATGAATCACTTTTCGCCATCTATAAAGATAGTGAATAATAGGCAGGTACAGCAAACGCATTACTGTAAATTTAAATAGAGGTAGTTAACGCTCATGTCAGGAAATAGTATCGGTCAAAATTTTGTGGTGACAACTTTTGGTGAAAGCCATGGTGTCGCGTTAGGTTGTATTATTGACGGCTGTCCGCCAGGACTTGAGTTAGCAGTTGAAGATATGCAGCATGATTTAGATCGCCGTCGTCCTGGCACGTCTCGCTATACTACTGCTCGTCGGGAAGCTGATGAAGTGAGAATTTTGTCAGGTGTCTTTGAAGGCAAAACCACTGGCACCTCTATTGGTTTATTGATTGAAAATACCGATCAACGCAGCCAAGATTACTCCGATATTAAAGACACCTTTCGTCCCGGTCATGCTGATTATACTTATCAACAAAAGTACGGCATGCGTGATTACCGTGGCGGTGGCCGTTCGTCTGCGCGTGAAACGGCAATGCGTGTTGCCGCGGGTGCCGTAGCTAAAAAATATCTCAAGCAAGTTCATGGCATTGAAATTTATGGCTACCTTGCTCAATTAGGACCTATTTGTGCTGAGACTATCGATTTAGCTCAAATTGAACAAAATGCATTTTTCTTTCCTGATGCCGCTAAGTTAGAAGCATTAGATGAGTATATGCGTGGCTTGCGCAAATCCGGCGACTCAGTTGGTGCCAAAGTTACCGTTGTCGCGACTGGCGTACCAGTGGGCTTAGGCGAGCCAGTATTTGACCGTCTCGATGCCGACATTGCCCATGCATTGATGGGCATTAATGCGGTTAAAGGTGTTGAAATTGGTGATGGCTTCGGGGTTGTTACTCAAAAAGGTTCCGAAGGTCGCGACTTAATGTCTCCACAAGGTTTTGCCTCTAATCATGCTGGTGGCGTTTTGGGTGGAATTTCATCTGGTCAGCCAGTCGTTGCCCATATTGCGTTAAAACCCACCTCAAGCATTAGCGTGCCAGGCCAAAGCATTACAGTGCAGGGCGAGAGTATTGAGATGATCACCAAAGGTCGCCATGATCCTTGTGTGGGCATTCGTGCCGTTCCTATTGCTGAAGCGATGCTAGCCATTGTTTTAATGGATCATTTATTAAGACATCGTGCTCAAAACCATGATGTAACCAGTCAAACGCCAGTTATCGGAATGCGCTAATGTCCTCAGTTAAGCGCGCCGAGCCAGATTTACGCTGGCTCGGCGCTTGTTATTTTTTCTTTTTTTCCATTCTCGGCATTATGGTTCCCTATTTGGGCGTTTTCTTTGATAGTCGAGGATTCAATGCCCAAGAAATTGGTTTTCTCTTGGCAATACTGATGGCGACTCGAATTGTTGCGCCTAATGTGTGGGCTGCTGTGGCTGATCGCACCGGTATGCGCTCAGAACTGATTAAGCTGGGATCCTTTGCCGCTGCGATTACTTACACCAGTTTTTTCTTTGATGGTAGCTTCATATATCTCGCGGTCAGTCTGGCTATTTATACCTTCTTTTGGAATTCGATTCTTGCTCAATTAGAAGTAATTACCTTAGAAACCTTAGGTGATAAAGCAGAGCGTTATGGGGCTATTCGCAGTTGGGGCAGTGTGGGATATATCGTGCTGGTGATCAGTGGTGGCCTGGCAATTGATCACTGGGGGCCAGAAGTATTGCCTTATATGGGGATGATATTATTTTTAGGTTTATTTGCTTGCTCGCTCCCATTACCCGCTAATCGCAGTGTGGTGGTCAATAAATCTGAACGGCCCAAGCTGACATTTGATGCATCATTAGTGTGGTTTATGTTATCGGCAATGTTATTGCAGATGAGTGTAGGGCCATTTTATGGCTTCTTTGTATTGTATTTAAAACAGGTCGGCTACTCTGAAACAATTGCTGGAATACTGGTTGCTTTAGGCGTTTTAGCTGAAATTGTGATCTTTTTCTATTCATCGCGTCTTATCCGCCAATATGGTATTCGAGTGTTACTGGTGGTGAGTCTTTTGCTGACTTCGGTTCGCTGGTTATTGTTAGCGTTTGGCGTTGAACATGTTTCATTATTAATCGTCAGCCAATTATTACATGCATTTACTTTTGGCTTAGTGCATGCAGCATCAATTCATTTTATTCATCGGCATTTTAATGTCAGTCACCGCAGCACTGGGCAGGCATTATATGCCAGTGTTAGTTTTGGGGTGGGCGGTGCACTAGGTACATGGATAAGCGGCATGATTTGGGGCGATGGTAGTCAAACCATGTGGGTGTGGGTATTTGCTGCAAGCTGTGCATTGCTATCAATGTTTGCGGTACTGATGATCCCCAACATCAATGGTGAAGCAGCTACAAATACAACCACTGCTCAAGGTTAATTAAAACAGTATTGTCGTTATAGCAAGGAGTTGATGTGAAACGTTTTCGCTTAGGAATTATCATTAATCCACTCGCTGGTTTAGGCGGGAGTGTCGGCTTAAAAGGCTCTGATGGTGTAGCTAATGAAGCCTTAGCTAAAGGCGCCATACCTAAAGCACAACAACGTATGCAACAGGCTTTGGATGTCATTTTACCGTTTGCTGAACAAATCGATATTATTACCGCATCTGGTGACATGGGCGGGTTGTTATGTCGCCAAATGGGCTTTAGCACTCAAGAGGTGTATCGCGCTATTGAGACTCGCTCTGCTGAAAAAACATCTGCGCTAGATACACAGCAAGCGGTTAAATGCTTACTTGAGCATCAATTAGATTTGCTGTTATTTGCCGGTGGTGATGGTACTGCTCGTGATATTTACGCTGTTGTTGATGATTCTTTCCCTGTACTGGGCGTTCCCGCTGGAGTGAAAATTCATTCTGGAGTGTATGGCATTACTCCGCATGCATCGGGTGTAGTGGTCCGTATGCTATTAAACGGTGAGTTAGTCAGTTTGATGTCAGCCGATGTTATGGATATCGATGAAGTTGCGTTTAGGCAAGGCATTGTAAAAGCGAGACGATTCGGTGAGATGACGGTTCCTGCAGAGCCGCGTTACATACAAGCCGTTAAAATGGGCGGAAAAGAAGTCGATGAATTAGTGCTGGCCGACATTGCCGCTGACATAATTGAATCCATGGACGATGAACTTTATATTATGGGGTCTGGCAGCACAGTTGCCGCCGTAATGGAAGATTTAGGCTTAGCTAATACCTTGCTCGGTGTTGATGTTATTCAACATAAACAGATTGTGGCTCAGGATGTAACGGCGCAGCAACTGCTCACGTTCATTACGGATAAAAAAACGTATCCCAGCGTAAAACTGGTGATCACTTTAATCGGCGGGCAAGGGCATATTTTAGGTCGAGGTAATCAGCAGTTGTCACCTGATCTCATCAGACAAATAGAAAAAGACAATATTTTAATCTTAGCGACAAAAACTAAGTTAAAAGCACTTGAAGGCAGGCCACTTATTGTGGATAGTGGCGACCCTGAATTAGATAAAGCACTCACTGGCTATTACAAAATAGTCACGGGTTACCATGATTACGTGATGTATCAAGTAGCCAACCCAGATTTAGTGGAGAACTAGAACATGTTAGAACAGTACGATGCAGCATTAGAGTCCTGGATTGAAGACAGTGTTAGCCACAGCGACGATGATGCATTGTTTGCTTGTGGTTATTTACAAGGCCATGTCGCCGTTGTGTTAGCCGAATTAGAAATAGAGGCTGAACAAGATTTAGCAGCACTGGATCAAAAATTAGTTAAGTGCCTTGCCTTGGCAAATGAAGAATTAGATGAACATGATTTTTCATTAGTGGAAGCTGCGTGGCAGCAATTACGTCAACGTATTGTTGCTCAAGCAGCATAACTGGAATAGATAAACAGCTTTTATGGTAAATCCTTCTTCGCAAGTGACTATTGGTTTAGTCAATCCTAAGACTCCGGTTAATGTTGGCGGTATTATGCGTGCAGCAGGCTGTTACGGTGTTGGTAATGTTTGCTATACCGGAAAACGCTACGAATTAGCAGCGAAGTCAGGAGATGCTCAATACGATGTTGACACTAAAGATGCAGCTAAACGGATTCCTCTAGTGGGTGTCGAATCACTACTTGATAGCGTGCCAGAAGGGGCGACGATAGTCTGTGTTGATCTGGTAGTAGGTGCTACGCCGCTGCCTATATTTATTCATCCCGACAATGCGTTTTATATATTTGGCCCAGAAGATGGCACTATTCCACAGCAATTAATTGATGCTGCTGAGAATGTTGTCTACGTCCCCACAGTGGGCTGTATGAATTTAGCAGCTTCAGTGAATGTGTTGCTTTATGACCGATTAGCAAAAACAACTCAAGTTAGAGCCGATGATGAATTAATTAAGCAAAGCCGGGACAATAATAATCGCACCAGAGTAAAACATTGGTTGAAGTAAATTTATTTAAATCAATATTTTAGATAATAAAAATGCCGAACGAGAGATCTTTCGGCATTTTTATTATCACTGTAGCACCAGAGTAGAGATATGTTAAATAGTCGCTAGCTCTGGTACTTGAGTATTGCTTAGGTGCTGCTTCATGTTAGATTTAACGTTAGTGATATCCATATAATCTATGTTAATAAAAGCTTGATGAATTGGCTTATGTGGCAGATATGGTCGCCATAGTGATTATTGATAGTGATTTTGAT
Organism: Shewanella vesiculosa; assembly: GCF_009994065.1. Classification (NCBI taxonomy): domain Bacteria; kingdom Pseudomonadati; phylum Pseudomonadota; class Gammaproteobacteria; order Alteromonadales; family Shewanellaceae; genus Shewanella; species Shewanella vesiculosa. The sequence continues at coordinate 1,457 of NZ_JAACSD010000023.1, read as the reverse complement.
ATAAACCTAAAGTCATCATTATTCATTTGATGCCTTGGAACCAATCAATATTTTTCAATCAAGCCTGATTAGGCATAGCATTAGGCAGCAATATTTGGAGTATGTCATGTCGATATTAAACAATCTGGCTCAGTGGCTACCATTTGGAAAAGTACCTGAAATGGACGCCCAAGCGGTGTTTAAGCGACTTCAGAAAAATAGCATTCAAATAGTAGATGTTCGATCAAAAATGGAATGGGACAAGTCGCATATAGAAGGTTCGCTAAACCTGCCCATTACATCGCTTTCCATTAACACGATAAAACAGCTGCAATTATCACAAGAGATAACCACTGTCGTTATATGTCTCTCTGCCCATCGAAGCATTCCTGGAGTTAGAAAGCTTAAACATTATGGGTTTACTGATGTGTATCAACTTGAAGGTGGAATGCTCAGCTGGTGGAAATTAGCGTTGCCAATATCGAAATAACAGCAGAAAAAAGACGTTAACAATGACGTTAATATTTCTGCATGGTTGAGGATGTACCGTGTTGTTTAGGAGTATCAACAGCAGTTTTTTGATAACGCTGTAACACTTCACCTTCCAGAGCCCCCACAAGGTAATAAGTTAACCATTGTGAGCTAACTAGCACAATGGCTGATGAATTACATTGAAGATAGACATCTCAAAATATCTTTAAGCCCTAGGGTTATGTGAAATGATTATTATGCATGTGATAAGTTTTATTTTATAGGGAGCCTTGAAGCAATTACGATTCCGGTTCACATTATTGTCGGTGATAAGGAGCAGATGATGTCTTTGATGTATGATATTTTTTGAATCATAACTTACCTAAAACAGAGTTAACGATTATCGAAGCTCGAACTTACACGACCTTTTCTGACAGCCTGACTTAATCTATAAAACAATTGAGCAGTTTCTAGCAAGCCTCTAAAAAATGACAGTATTGAGTCCGAAGGTGCATTAATTGCTGTGCTTAGCTATGGGAATGGTTGCATTACGATGAGGTATTAGATGAATATAGGAAGTTTACTAATAGAAAATGGTTGCGGGAGTAGGACTTGATAAAAAGCTACCACCTTCGACTCTTTATTTATAAAAAGCTGAGCCCAACAAACAAGTGATTGATTTACGACCTTCGGGTTATGAGCCCGACGAGCTACCAACTGCTCCATCCCGCGTCCGATAAAACGCTATCAATTGTTTTTATTCTATTGATTAAAGAAATGATTGCGGGAGTAGGACTTGATAAAAAACTACGACCTTCGACTCTTTATTTATAAAAATCTGAGCCCGACAAGCTACCAACTGCTCTATCCTGTGTCCGAAAACACTATCAATTATTTTTATTCTATTGATTAAGAAATGGTTGCGGGAGTAGGACTTGAACCTACGACCTTCGGGTTATGAGCCCGACGAGCTACCAACTGCTCCATCCCGCGTCCGATAAAACGCT